>SFGN01000206.1 GCA_004556565.1 Lachnospiraceae bacterium
GATACCTGCCTACTCACGTTGTTTTGGGTGCGGAGTTTGGGCTTAGAGAAAATTCAATGGTGCTGCTTGAGCAGATTTCTACGATCAACCAGTGCGATCTGGAGAGATTTGTCGGACACGTTGACGACGAAGACCTGGTGCGTGTTATCAATAATGCACTCAAAAAAGGTCTCGGCATGTGGAATTATGCTCCGCGAAAAAATGAAGACACTCGCTGTTTGTGTGGGAGCTGTTTAAGCTCCTACATGAGCGGAAAGCACATCGTCAAACGATCCAATCCATACAACAGAATTAAGGAGCCCTGCGAGATTTGTGGACGTCCCGGCTATGATTACTTGATTTCCGAGAGAAAATATGAGGTAAGGAAAAAGGAGACGACCGACAATGAATGAGCATATTCCTACTGATTATGCCGTTTTGGTCGTATCTGAAATCCTCTTGGAAAAAGGTCTCATTAACCGAGCAACCTTTGATGAACTTGCAAAACGGCTCAATGAGTCTGATTCGCACATTTCACAAGCAGCGCCCGCTTAAATATAATTAAAGTGAATTATTGAGGAGGTCTTATCATGATTGCAAATAATACAACAATGAGTATGCCGAAAATTGGCAACCCCTACGCTTTCTTGGACAGAAACAGAACGAGAAACATGGTCTTCTACGGTCGTGTTTCGACGGAGCACGAAGCTCAGTTATCCGCGCTTGAAAATCAGATTCAGTGGTATGACGATCAAGCTAAGTATCATCCCAACTGGAATGTACTGGATAAGTATATTGATGAGGGAATCACGGGAACTCAGGCAAAAAAACGTCCGGCATTTCTTCAGATGATTGAAGACGCGAAGCAAGGTAAGTTCGACCTGATCGTTACTCGTGAAGTGTGTCGTTTTGCAAGGAATACAGTTGATACGCTTGTTACCACGCGAGAACTCAAAAACATTGGCGTTGAGGTCTATTTTGTCGAGGATAATATCTGGACTATGGACGGCGATGGTGAACTTCGTCTCACTATCATGGCAACATTGGCTCAGGAAGAAAGCCGCAAGGTTTCTGAACGAGTAAAGGCCGGTCAGCAGATTAGCCGACAAAACGGTATGGTTTATGGATGTGGCAACATTCTTGGCTATGACCGTCAGGTTGGAGAAACCTATAAAATCAATCCTGAGCAGGCTGAAACGGTTCGTATGATATACGATATGTACTTGGACGGCTTAAGTACAATGGCAATCGCAAATGAGCTTACAAGGCGTCAGCGACTTAATGCTTCCGGAAAGAACAAATGGACTGCTGGCGTCGTATGCCGCATATTGAATAATCAGACATATATGGGAGTTATGGCATACGGCAAATCTTTCAGCAATAACTATCTGGAACAGAAGCGTGTCAACAATCACGATGCAAGCACTTATATGTGTGTGAAATCTGACTTTGAACCGATTGTCTCGGAAGAAGAATGGTATAAATGCCAGGAGATTAAAGCGAAGCGTGTTAAGCAAACGATGTCTGCTGCCAATACTGCCAACAAACAGAAGCGGCATCATGGCACAAAGGAAAATCGAGACTTGTGGGGAAGCAAATTACAATGCTCCTGTGGCCATTCCTTCCGAAAGAACCGTTGGCATAAAAACAACAATATGCCTTGGTCCTATGGATACCAGTGTTATAACCAATTAAATAACGGCTCGGCAGCTTCACGCCGCAAAGCAGGTGTTGATGATACCGGTTACTGCGATCAGCCTATGATTGCAGACTGGAAGTTAGACCTAATGGCTAAGTTCATTTTTGAAAGAATATGGATTGATAAGAACGAGGTTATTTCAAAGACCTGTGACCTTATCAATGAGTGCTATCGGGCTGACGTTCCGAAGAAGGTAAATCTTACGGGGGTTGCATCCCAAATTGAGAAGTACAGAGCTAAAAAGAACAATCTGCTTGATATGAGGACGGACGGAGAAATAACCAAAGAAGAATTTGCCGTTCAGAAGCAAAAGATTGATGCGATTCTGGCTGATCTTGAAAATGAGTACGCTTCTATGTTACAATCAGAGCAAGAAATTCGAGTTCCGGATTTGCGCTGGGATGAAATCAAAGAAACCCTTACCCAAGTTCTTGACTTTTCTCAGCCACAGGTCAACCCGGACCTGATCCGCAAGTTCGTTTCAAAGATCGTGCCTGATGGGAAAAACCATTTTCGGTGGTATATGAACCTTGATGGACACGATACGACTTCGCTTGATGTAGTAACAGAAGGTCGAAAGAGCAATGCGGTGGTTACTTTCGACAGCGGGGGTGATAAGCCCCCCTTACATACCGGTGATGTGATTACAATTTCTCAGTTGAAGGAGAAAAAATCATCCACACTATCTATACTGCACAGGCCGCAATTAAAGACTCGCGGAATTAAGCAAAAAAGCCAGTAATATCAAGGGTTTTCGGCATCGAAAACTGATGAAAATACGGCTTCAAAAATCAGGTTTTTTTGCCTGAAATAAGTCCTATAAACGGGTATCTGTTCATTTGTTGATCAGATACCCGTTATCTTTTTGCTTATTTTTATCGCACCTCATCATTTTGATGTGGTGCTTTTTTTATTCGCTGGAGGAGCTTATGAAAAAATTTTTTCAACTTTTTTTATTTTTGCCGCGGTTTTTGGCTATTCTCGCTGCCTACCTATTGAGGGGCAAAAAAACTCTCACCTGTACTTTGACAACTGAATACACATTCATCAGGTACGTTCCTGTGCGGGGGCGAGAGCTCCAGCCGAATGAAGGTGCGCCAAGACCCTCCTGCCCATCCAGGTTATAACGGAAAGCAAGGTGGCGAGCGTTTCCGAACCATTCTGAAATATCCGACAGCTACGGATATGGCAATGAAACGCTACAGGGCTAACGATACTTCTCTACGGAGCTGGCGGAGAACCCGGCAGGGGTGAGATTCCCATGGACCCGATTCGCTATCGGGCATCTGATGATTTCCTTTTTTGCACTTGGGGTTCGAGGAAAAATTAAGTGCAACCACTAAAGCCCCAAAGATTATCTTTGAGGTTTTAGTGGATCAGAAATGATTCAAATAAAAA
>SFGN01000207.1 GCA_004556565.1 Lachnospiraceae bacterium
TTTCCTCCTGTTCGTTATAAGTCGTAAGGAAGATATTATACCACATCTGGGACATTTTCATATATGGTATACTAGGACATTATCATAAATGGCTTATAAGCGATATTTTTTATTCACAACTGTTACATTTCACAGGACATGGAAATGCGGTCTTTTTTCTTTGTACAGAAGATGTAGTATCCAGGCTGACAAATAGATGCCGATGGCTGCCAATCCTGAAAAAAGAATTAAAAACGGCACGCAGATCTGTCCGAACAGATGTAACGGCTGGTCGGAATAATCCCACACGTTCCAGTGCATCCATTTATTCACAATAATCCCAGTCAGGAATTCACCTGCACCGATAAAGACCGTGCATCTTAAGACCTGCCTCCAAAGCGGGTCGTTATATCCGCACCAGATTCCCTGCCACCCGAAAAAGCAGAGGCACGCACCCCCCAGCAAAAACATGGACCAGTGGGAAAATCCGCGGAAAAAGCATTCAATACTGTAATAAACCACGCCGCCTACTGCCCATAACAATAAAGTCTCACTTAATTTCTTCACGTAAAAAACGTCCTCCTATCTATTCTTTCATACATAGTGTGGACGTTTTTTCTGAAAATATATCCAAAAAGCACTGGAATACTCTGATAAAAATCCCTGCTTTCCTTTTATTCCCTGAGCTCACCCAGATAATAAAATCCCCTGCATTCCCGCAGATAAACTTCTTTTAATGTACCGATCATAGATGCATCTCCCGGAAAATGTACAAGAATATTATTGCCCATCCTGCCGGTTACAAGCTCCGGATCATGGTCGTTCATTGATTCGACCAGTACGGTTTGTGTTGTATCCGTGTATACACTGCATGTTTCTGCAGAAATTTTCTGCACTTCTGCAAGCAGACGATCAAAACGATCCTGCACCACATCTGCCGGAACCTGATTCTCTTTTACCGCAGCCGGTGTCCCGGTCCTTCTGGAGTACTGGAATGTAAAAGCACTGTCGTAACGAACTTTTCTGACTACATCGAGAGTTTCAAGAAAGTCTTCCTCTGTCTCCCCGGGAAAGCCGACGATAATATCTGTTGTCAGGGAAATATCCGGGATTGCCGCACGAATCCGTTCCACCAGCGACATATACTGCTCTTTTGTATACCTGCGGTTCATTTCCTTGAGGATTCTTGTACTTCCCGACTGTACGGGAAGATGCAGATGACGGCAGATTTTTTTCGATTTTGCCATCACTTGAATTAATTCATCCGATAAATCTTTCGGATGAGATGTCATGAAACGAATTCTTTCAATACCGTCGATTTTTTCAACTTCCTGCAAAAGCTGTGCAAATGTGACCGGATTATCCAGAGTTTTCCCGTAGGAATTTACATTCTGCCCAAGAAGCATGATTTCCACCACGCCGTCATCTGCCAGCCTTTTTATTTCTTCGATAATATCCTTTGGATTGCGGCTTCTCTCTCGTCCGCGAACATACGGAACGATACAGTAGCTGCAGAAATTGTTGCATCCGAACATGATATTCACGCCGGACTTAAATGAGTATTTCCGCTCCGCCGGCAGGTTCTCGACAATCTTATCTGTATCTTTCCAGATATCAATAATCATCCGGTCAGATTCCATCCTTTCACAGAGAAGCTCAGCAAACCGGTAAATATTATGCGTGCCGAAAATCAAATCCACATGACGATAACTTGTCTTGATTTTTTCAACGACCTCTGGCTCCTGCATCATACAGCCGCAAAGCCCGATCATCATATGTGGATTTTCCTTTTTCCGGCGTTTTAACTGCCCAAGACGGCCATACACCCTGAGGTTTGCATTCTCTCTAACGGTACAGGTATTATAAATGACAAAATCTGCTTTATTTTCGTCTTCTTCCATCACATAACCTGCCTGCTCTAAAATACCGGTCAGCTTCTCCGAGTCGCGGGCATTCATCTGACACCCGAATGTTTGAGTAAAAAAGGTCATGGGACGGCCGGCCTTTTCGGACATGGTCTTCACATAACGCCTGCATTTTGCCATAAAATAAAATTGACGTTGCGGCTCATATTCCGGCGCCGGGACTGCCAGATCCACAAGGTCAAGATCAATCCCTCTTACTTCTTCCACCGAAACGTCGCGTAAATCTATACTATTATACATAACTTTCCCTTTCGCTATTATTACAAATTTCTTAAATTTCATCACCGGTCTGTTTGTCTATAAATACAATTTTCAGATCGCACCCCAGAAAGCCGGCAATCTCTGAAAGTTCAGATTCTTTAAAGTTGTTCCGCGTCATTTTGTTAGAAAAGTTCTGGCGTGTCTGGTTCGTGCCTTCGGCCACATCGCCCAGTGTGAGATTCCGCCGCCTTATCAGAAAACGAATTTTTTCCGATGTTTTCATTTCCATTCGATCACCTTCTTTCTGATGTTTTCTCATTTTACTTTATACACTTTAAAATGTCAAGTTGAAAATATTATTTGATTTTTTAACCATTTTCTTTGCATTATCTTTTTACAAAATACACTTTAAAGTGTGTAATTATATCATAAGATGCATGTTATTCCTCGCTTTCTTCACCTTCGCACACCGCATCCGCTTCATTTATGGTTTATTTAATAGCATTTCCAGACTGTTCCGCATACATTAGTAGAGAGATTAAAAAAGGAGAAATCTATATGAGTATGCCAAAAATTGTTATGCTCGTTGGCTACCTGCTCAATAATCCCTTCAAACACATTTACTATCCCATATTCTCTTTTAATTCCTCCCGAACATATATGCCCTCTTATATTGACGCATTTTTTCTGCAGGCAGGCAAAAATATGATTTCACCTGTTTTTCACTTAAGCCTGCCTCCAGTCCTTCCAGAATTTCATTTAACTGATCGCACTCAGCTGATCAGCATACCTTTTAATGCAATCATAGATGCTTCCGGAAAGATTCCAGGATGCCCTGTCCTGCGCCGGTTCCTGTAACATTGCTTCATCTAATTTTTTAACCGCAACCTCTTTTTCACGGAGTATCTTCACATCATCCGGCAGGTCTTCTTCATTGTTACCATGCTTCATCCGTTCCTTCTCAA
>SFGN01000208.1 GCA_004556565.1 Lachnospiraceae bacterium
TGTGGACTAGGTAGAGAAACTCAGAGACACAGTCTAGGCCAGCAATCCCTTTAAGGATTTTGGTTCGTGGTGACCCCAGTCAATCTGAGATCCTCTCTTTTCTTTTCTTCCCTTTACAAATTATTGTAAATGGGAGAATTTCCAGGAGTCACATTGTGGCACAGCAAAAATGAAGCTGACTACTATCCATGAAGTTGTAAGTTCCATATATGGCCTTGCTCAGTGGGTCAGGAACGAATGTTGCCATGAGCTACTGTGTACATCTCAGATGTGGTTTGGATCCTGCATGGCTGTGGCTGTGGTATATGCCAGCCTCTGTAGCTCCAGCTCAACCCCCAGCCTGGGAGCTTCTATATGCCACAGGTGCAACCCTAAGATACAAAAACAAAGAAAAAGAAATAATATTTCCACCCAAAAAAAAGCTCTTAAAGATATCAAATTTGCAGGCCTTGTTCCATTACACTGCTTTTTTTCACCCTAAGATGAGGAAAAATACTGTGAACTATAAGTGCAATATACCAGGCCTTGGCAGACGTACCTGACTCACCAAACATGAGATGTGTTTAATAAACACTCTACAAAAGTGGTCAGCAAAGTCCAATTAACCACGGGTTTTGTGAGTGGAGGTCTGTTGGACCACAGCCACACTTGATCTTTCTGTACTGTTTATGGCAGTTTTCACATACAACAGCCAAGGTGAGTGCTTGCAACACTGACAATAAAGACTACAACACCTAAAATGTTTACAATCTGGTCCTTTACAGAAAATTACTCCTCCCATCTGGGGAAAGACCCTAGCTACCAATACTAACAAGAAGAGCTTCCAGGAAACCCCTTCCTCCATTACCTCCTCGGCAAGCCATCCAGTAAACTTAGTTTGGGTCCTCTCTCCTCCCTTCCTCAGTGATTTCCTCTCTCTCTCTGTATATGTGTGTAGGTGTTGCTAGATCTAGAGGCTCCTGAGAAATGGCCCTGATAGTCATCCACAAGTGCTGGCCCTGCTGGACTTCCACTGGGACTGTGCATGTCCTTTCAGTCTTGGTGTACAGATCTGGCCATCATGGGTCCCACCATGGCTGGTCTCTCAGCATTGAATGTGCTCTAGTTCAGCTCACTGAACTCTCAGGGAATTTCCTTGTTAAGCATGGCTGCCCACGTGTTCAGAACTCATGGCGGGTGTGTGCATTTCTGACCAGCAGGTTCCATACTTAGTTGTGATGCTAAGGTTCTGACAGCTGATCTTTCAGCATTTCACTCTTGTCTCCTTGTCTGTGATGTGATGGGAAGAGAAGAGCACCCACTGCCTTCCTCTTGGCTTGTTTTTATTCCCAGCTGGGTTACCAAAATCTAAGGTTAGCAAGAAACTACACATCATTGCAGACGCCCTGTTCAGTGTCTTCTGTATTAAATATGGTGATGGGTTTAAATACAGCTAACACTGCCCTTCTGGGAGCCAAAGCTTCTAATCAGACTGTTCACTCCTCATCATTTTTGTCCTTACTTCACAGTGTGGCAAAGTTTAGCTAAAAGTGATTAAAAATGACAATATCCACTTTGGGAAACCCTAAACCTTAACACGGTTTTCCACATCCAGAAATTCCTCAATAAAAAGAGACCTAAAAATAGTTTTCAGTTAATCATACCATTTTCCAGAATGTAGGAAAAAATCAATGTATAAACTCTGTTAAATAATCTAAAGCTGTTCTTGTACCAGTTGATATTTTCAAACCAATACGTACTTCAATAATTATACATAATCTCAAATGTTCCAAACAAAAAGCAAAAAATATCCATGCCAATTGGCTCCTTAAAGACACATCTCCTTCTCTAGCTGCAATTGTAATTGTGAGGAACTGTATAGCAGTGAGTTAAATGAATGACCACAGCACTAGGTTACAATAAAATCAAGAATGCTGTGCATTCACTGCTGTAAAACAATTAAAAAATTTTAAGACTTGGTCTATAAAGGGAAACATTTTTAGTACTAGACAACTTTCATAATATATCTTCATGATTATATCATAGTGTAAAATATACTGAGCATAATATACGTTATAATAGATTCTGACCTATTTTCCCATGAAAAGCCTAATTAACCAAAATATATCAAATTTCCAACATATGTTTTTTTGCTCAGATAAAACAACAGCAAATTTAAGATAAAATGCAAATATGCCTTATAACTGATCAGAAAATCAGTGGTTCAGTGATTTGCAGTGAGTGGTACAAATCATATGACCTTATACAGCTTCTCTATAAACAGTGTATATGAATTCTAAAAGTGTGGCCTTAAAGATTTTAACATCAAAATTGACGTGTTGTTCTTTAAAAACTTTTTGAATTTGGAGATCCCTCTGTGGCACAATGGCTTCGGGATCTGGCATTGCCTCAGCAGGCATAGGTTTCCTGGGAACTTCTGTAAGCTGTGGGAGTAGCAAACATGTTTTTTTTTTTAATTTAATATGAAAGGTTTTAATTGAAACCTTGAGAAATCCCTAATAAATGTATTTTAGCTAATGTTTCTTACGGAAATAAGAATTTTTAAATTTAGTAAACAAATATATGTAGTTGCCATGCAATCATTTTACTTCTATTCTTTCCTACAAATATCAGGGGTCAGCAAAAATGTTCTGTAAAATATTTTAGGCTTTAAAGATGATACCTTACCTGTCACAAATAATCAACTCTGCTGTTGCAGCATGAAAGCAGGCCCAGGCAACACCCAAACAAGTGTGACCATGTTACAGTAAAACTGTATTTACCAAAACAGATAGTGGGCCAGACTAGACCCACAGGCTGGCCTGTGCCAACCCCTATGTGCATAATCTTTTGTCTTTTTTTTTTCTTCTCTTTTTGCCATTTCTTGGGCTGCTCTCATGGCATACGGAGTTTCCCAGGCTAGGGGTCCAATGAGAGCTATAGCCACCGGCCAACACCAGAGCCACAGCAACGTGGGATCCGAACCACATCTGTGACCTACACCATAGCTCAAGGCATTGCTGGATCCTTAACCCACTGAGCAAGGCCAGGGATCAAACCCACAACCTCACG
>SFGN01000209.1 GCA_004556565.1 Lachnospiraceae bacterium
GAAAAAAAAAATGAAGGCTTGAACTAAGTTCATTGGAAGAATAGCCATCGAGAGACAGAGGCCAAGTCAAAAGAGACTCAGGAGGAGTTCCCATCGTGGCTCAGTGGTTAATGAATCCGACTAGGAACCATGGGGTTGTGAGTTCGATCCCTGGCCTTGCTCAGTGGGTTAAGGATCCGGGGTTGCCATGAGCTGTGGCATAGGTCACAGACACGGCTTGGATCCCACATTGCTGTGGCTGTGGCGTAGGCCGGCAGCTACAACTCTGATTCGACCCCTAGCCTGGGAACCTCCATATGCCGCGGGTGCAGCCCAAGAAATGGCAAAAAAAAAAGAGAGAGACTCAGGGGGCAGAACTGCCAGACGGCGGTCAAAGCCTGGATATAAGAACATGGAAGAGGAGGGGACTGACAGGTGACAGGTGAACATGGAAGAGGAGGGTTGGTGACCTTCCACGCACTGGCATGAGTGCCAGCAAACTTTTCTGCAAAGGGAACAGATGGTAAACACCAGAGGCTCTGTGGACTGTACAGTCACTGTCAAAACGACTCAGACCTGCTGCAGCAGCAAGTGGCGGTGTTCCAAGAAAACTTTTTGACAAAACAGGCAGTGGGCAGGATTTGGCCTGTAGGCCAAAGTTCGCTGACCCGCAGATGAGGGAATCCAGGGGAGGGAAGCCAATGTGAGGATGGGGTTCATAAGTTCAATGTGAGCAGGGCGGTCAGTCTAGGGGTGAGAGATGCCAGGGCCAGAGGCAGGAAATTGAGAGTCCCAAGCCACATGGTGGCAGTCGCAGGTCTGAGAGCACCCCAAGGAATGATCTCAGAAGCAAGGACATGAAGGACCCTTCCCTGTCTGAATACAAGGCCAGATGTTACCTCGGGTCACTCAGGCCCTGGAAAGGTAGAAGCTTTATGACCTAACCTGCCTTAACTCCCTTAATTTATTTATTTATTTTTTTTGGTCTTGGTGTCTTTTTAGGGCCACACCAGCATCAGGTTCCCAGCCAGGGGTGAAACTGGAGCTCTAGCCGCTGTCCTATGCCAGAGGCATAGCAATGCTAAATCCAAGCTGCAACTGCAACCCACACCACAGCTCACTACAGCTCATGGCCAGATTCTTAACCCACTGAGCAAGGCCAGGGATTGAACCCGCAACCTCATAGTTCCTACTTGGAATCATTTCCGCTTCGCCACGACGGGAACTCCCACTTCCTTAACTGAAAAAGAGGCTCTGATTTTAACTTTGGACTTTCTCTTTCCCAAGACCAATAACTCGAAAGTTTCAAGTTCATAGGTGACCCAACCAGCTTGAAAACAGAAAAGAAAAGCCCACAATTAGAAACAAGAAAATTACAAGTGAGAAAGTCCCCCTGGTAAAGGCAAGGATAATATAAAAGCAGGAAATCTCCCATTGACAATTATCACATCAAAACTAGCAAGCATGAAGGGAGTTCCCATCATGGCACAGTAATTAACGAATCTGACTAGGAACCATGAGTTTGCTGGTTCAATCCCTGGCCTTGCTCAGTGGGTTGAGGATCCGGCATTGCCACGAGCTGTGGTGTAGGTTGCAGATGCGGCTTGGATCCCGTGCTGCTGTGGCTCTGGCGGAGGCCGGCAGCTACAGCTCCGATTGGACCCCTAGCCTGGGAACCTCCATGTGCCATGGGAGCGGCCCAAGAAAATGGCAAAAAGACAAAAAAAAAAAAAATTACCAAGCATGAGAATACAAGAGGACAAATGCAGAACACTGAAAATGATTGGAAACTAAGAGACCAGGAGCCAACAACAATTCTGTATATATAGAGATGGCCATGTCAGATTCAAAGATGAAAAAGAAAACTTCCAAAGGGCTGGAAAATAAGGCAATGTTAAAGTGAAATGTCTAGAAGGTCTCCCACGGCACAGCAGGTCAAGGATCCGGCCTTGTCACTACATTGGCTTCGGTCGCTGCTCGGCGAGGGTTTGATCCCTGGCTCGGGAACTTCCCCATGCTGTGAACACTCAAAACATATATAACATATACATTCAGTACAATGAATAATGACAGGACAAATAGTCAGTCCCCATCTGAGGAAGTTCATTACCAAAACATCCCTGTCCGACTTCTATACCATAAGAACGAGTCTCTAACCTAGAGGTCAAAGAAGGTAGCCCAAGACCAGATAAACCTTGAAGATATAGTTCCATTGGCCTAAAGAGTGGTTTCGTTTCTTGTTCTTTTTGGTTGCCAACATTTAAATATCAAATCAGCATTCTGGAAGGCCACTAAAAATGGGGCAACCGGTCAGAGTTTCCCCTGTGGCTCAGCAGTAACGAAGCCAACTAGTATCCATGAGGACACGGGTTCCATCCCTGGCCCCGTTCAGAGAGTTAAGGATCTGGCGTTGCTGTGAGCTGCAGTGTAGATCACAGATACAGCTCAGATTTGGCTTTGCTGTGGCTGTGATGTAGGCTGCAGATGCAGCTCCAGATCCAATGTGGCTGAGGCTGTGGCTGTGGTGCAGGCCAGCATCTGCAGCTCTGATTTGGCCCCTAGCCTAGGAACTTTCATATGCCACGAGTGGGGCCCTAAAAAGACAAAAAATTAAAATTAAAAAAAAAATGGGGCACTGTGACTACACTGTACCCACAGCTCACCATGGCAACAAGCAGCTAGGGCTGAGAGCAGGTGTCCTCTTTATATGAACATGAACTTCCCCAGTGCACTGCAGTACCCTAGTGCCTGACCCCTCTCTCCCACTTCACCTATTCATTGTCCTTGACCTGGCACTTGAGTCTGTGACCTTTGCTTACAGAGTAAATGCATGATTTCTGACTTTTTGGAGTATGGGCAACAGAATGTAAAGTAAAATTACAGGTCCATAATCCCTGATCCATCCCTTTGAGATCTAAAGAACAAAGGTTATTTTGTAACTTGTTTGGCAACAGGACTTGACCTGAGCTAAAGTGAAACTATAAATACATTGAAGGATTCTATTCAGTAGGAAATACATTCTTTTTTCTTAC
>SFGN01000210.1 GCA_004556565.1 Lachnospiraceae bacterium
CGAATCACTCAATGATCTATTTTCATTAGTCAAATAAACTCAAAATCAGACGCCAGAACAAATATTCTGGCGTCTCAGAGAAAAGAATCTTATTAATTCCCTGTTACTTTATAACTTCTTAATCACTTCATTGATGGTATTTTATATGTTTAAAAATTCTGTTTTATTTGCAACACTATTATCTGGCGTTATGGCATTTTCCACCAATGCAGATGATAAAATAATTCTGAAACATATCAGCGTCTCATCAGTATCAGCATCACCGACAGTTCTTGAGAATGCCATTGCTGATATGGCCAGAAAATATAATGCTTCATCCTGGAAAGTTACATCGATGCGAATTGATAATAATTCAACCGCAACAGCAGTATTGTATAAATAAGGATGTTTACAATGGAAAGATACCTGCACCTGTTAAGTCGGGGAGATAAAATTGGCCTGACATTGATTCGTCTGAGTATTGCGATTGTTTTTATGTGGATTGGGTTATTAAAGTTTGTCCCTTACGAGGCAGACAGCATTACACCATTCGTCGCAAACAGTCCACTAATGTCGTTCTTTTATGAACACCCGGAAGACTATAAACAGCATCTGACTCACGAAGGCGAATACAAACCAGAAGCAAGAGCATGGCAAACGGCTAATAATACCTATGGTTTTTCCAACGGTCTTGGCGTCGTGGAGGTGATTATTGCTCTGCTGGTTTTGGCTAATCCTGTCAATCGCTGGTTAGGTTTATTGGGTGGGCTGATGGCATTTACCACGCCGCTGGTAACACTCTCATTTTTAATCACCACCCCGGAGGCATGGGTACCCGCATTGGGTGACGCTCATCATGGTTTCCCTTATTTATCCGGTGCTGGTCGTCTGGTATTGAAAGATACTCTGATGCTGGCAGGTGCTGTCATGATAATGGCAGATTCGGCGCGGGATATTCTTAAACAACGCAGTAATGAATCCAGTTCAACGTTAAAAACTGAATATTGATAATCCGAACACTGTCTGTTGTTCACTTTTTCAGGCGTCAGGCTCCCTTTCTGATGATGAAGCCTGACGCCATATTACCGGAGATATGACAGAGTGAAGGTCAATATCACTCCCCTATTAAAAGATTCTTGTCGTCTCAGGTAAAATAATTGATTAATATCAATCATGTATTTTTACAGCAAGACAACCACGAACAAACTCAGGATTAAAATGTTTTACCGATTCCCCAACATAACCCAAATCAAGCGAACTAATTTGCGCCATTTCTTTCTCTGTCAGTGAGAAATCCCAGATAGCAAAATTTTCTTCGATACGCTGTTGATGTGTTGATTTCGGAATAACGACCACTCCCCGTTGAATATTCCAACGCAGAATGACCTGAGAAATTGATTTTTGATGGGCATCTGCAATACTCTGAAGCAGATTATTTTCAAAGGGTTTATGTCGTCCACCACCTAACGGAACCCATGCTTCAGGCTGCACGTTATAATACTTCATGGTTGCCAGCGCCTCTGGTTGGGCAAAATAGGGATGCAACTCGACCTGGTTGACCATCGGTTTAACTCTTACCGTTTCACAAAAGTTCGCCAGAACATGAGGGTAGAAATTGGAAACCCCAATCGCTTTTAATTTGCCCTCTTCATAGGCATCTTCGAGTGCACGCCACGCACTGAAATAATCGCGCATGGCCTGGTGCAATAAATAGAGATCGAAGTATTCTAGCCCCGATTTTTTTAATGATGCTTCAATACCTGCTGCTGCAATATCCTGATTCAACATATCCTGCACCCACAATTTAGACGTTATAAATAACTCTTCTCGGGTACATAAACCTTCAGATATGGCCTCACGAACGGCTTCACCGACGGCATCTTCATTACCGTATACCGCTGCTGTGTCGATGAGTCGATAACCCGTGCGGATAGCATTCAACACTGACTGTTTGCACACGTCTTTATCGGTAACCTGAAAAACACCAAATCCCATCATCGGCATTTTCAGATTGTTACTTAATACGGAAAATTCCACTGTCAGTCCCTCCATTAGGTATGAGCAATGAGTCTACGTTAAAACGTAACCTCAAATTAGTATGTGGATTTTGATATCACTTATGCAAAAAATTCATTAATAATGGAGGGCAGAAATCTCTCTATTTTTGGGGCAATGAAGCAGACGCTATCAGTGCTTTTTCCTTGCGCCTTGCTGTTTTTGATACACTTAGGGCCCAGGACATAACGAAAATGTGCGATATGACAAAGAATTAACGGAGAATGTGATGATCAGGCAGAAGATTCTACAGCAGCTCCTGGAGTGGATTGAGTGCAATCTTGAGCACCCTATTTCAATCGAAGATATCGCACAGAAATCTGGCTACAGCAGACGCAACATCCAGCTTCTGTTCCGAAATTTCATGCATGTGCCTTTGGGAGAATACATTCGCAAACGAAGGCTTTGTCGTGCCGCCATTCTTGTCCGGCTCTCCGCGAAATCTATGCTTGATATTGCACTCTCTTTGCATTTTGATTCACAGCAGTCATTCAGCCGCGAATTTAAAAAGTTATTCGGCTGCTCTCCCCGTGAATACCGCCACCGTGATTATTGGGATCTCGCAAATATCTTCCCTTCTTTTTTAATACGTCAACAGCAAAAGACGGAGTGTAGATTAGTCAACTTTCCTGAGACACCTATTTTTGGCAATTCATTTAAATATGATATTGAAGTGTCGAATAAATTACCGGATGAAGAAGTCAAACTGCGACGTCATCATTTAGTCAGATGTATGAAGAATTTTAAGACGGATATCTATTTCGTCTCCACGTTCGAACCGTCAACAAAATCGGTCGATTTGCTCACAGTTGAAACTTTTGCCGGTACGGTATGCAAACAAACCGATTCAGAGATGTCGAAAGAGTGGACAATTAACCGAGGACTGTATGCCTCTTTCCGCTATGAAGGTGAGTGGGAGCACTACCCTGAATGGGCGCGAAACCTCTATCTGATGG
>SFGN01000211.1 GCA_004556565.1 Lachnospiraceae bacterium
GATGTCCTTTCTGGTGTGAGAACCTTAAGGAAACAACATGTTGGGTGGAGCGGACAATCCAAATGGTGAATTACCGTCTTATATCACTGGCGCTGACACGGCGTAGAACCCCGAGAAAACGAGAGCATGAAAACCCCCAGGACAGTCACTGAATGGGGGACCAGCAGCGGTAAAATAACCGACATAATTTCATAATGATGCCTCCGTTAGTTATGAAGGTTTGCGGGCTGACTATACTGTTGGTGCCTGAGCAGAACTGAAGGATTGAGCGTGTTTCTGATGGAGAGTTCCACAGGTATCCACGAGATTGATTATGCCACCAGAAACACGCTCGGATGCGTTTTAACGTTACTTTTACTGGCAGGCAAGGTTTCTTTGTTTTATTTGTATTCTGACTCTCAGAATGACTCTGTTCGCTCCATAAATATTAAAATTATCAGGTAGAAGAACTCTCTTTTGTACAACTTAACTGTGTCTTTATGGAAATGTTGTAAAGGTTCTTTTCTTTAGCTGTATCGTATTTAAATATACTTTTCTGTAAGTGGAATCTTTGCATAAGATAATAAAAAACAGCAAATTATATTAATGGTTATGATATCCTGGGAACACCTGATTAACTAATAAGTTATTTTAATAAAAACATCTGCACTGGCAAATAATTGCACTCCCTTCAATAGGAATATTCTTATTTAATAGCCTTGTTTATATTCTAAAAATAAAACTGAGAAATTCATCATATATTTGGTAAGAAAACGCACCGGTGAACACTATCATGAGGCTATACTGCACTTCCTCAAATTGGGATATTATGATGCATTGATTCATGAAAAAGAGTATACGCAATTACAACGCATTATGGATTGTCTGGTTATTATGGGTTACAGCTATATTATATTTTATGCTAGGCAGTCATCGTGATGGTTTTCCCAATGATGTTATTGTTATACATATAATATATCTGCTATCATTAATAATGATTGTGTTTTTCATAATAAAAAAGGTTTATGCAATTACTATGTTTAAAAGTAAGAAAAAGCCAGTATCAACACCACAAAGTTCTTCACAGAATTTAACTGAAGTTGAACACTCTCCGGAGTTACCTTCTTTATCCGGGACGCTTTGTACCACAAACTTACCAGGATCACTAAAGGAAATGAAAGATTGTTTTATTTCGAATGACACTTCATTTAACGGAACTTTCAAATGCGGTGGTAATATAATTATTGAGGGGCATGTTGAGGGCGATGTTATTTGTGATAATCTTGTTAAAATTGAGAGTGGGGGGTACATCAGAGGGGAGGTTCGTGGTCAGCAAGTGCTGATCAATGGAAAAGTCGAAGGCAAATGTTATGCTGCTAGATTGTCTGTCTTGTCTAAAGGCATTATGTATGGAGATATTTTTTCTGACGAAATTTCAATTGAAAAAGGGGGGAGTTTTATCGGGTGTTCACAATTAATGGATCCGTCATCAACAAAAATAGAACATGCAATTGAGGAGAACGATACTGATAGCGAGTTATTTATAACTGATATTCAGTCAACGCTTATACCTGAAGATAACTCGATAAAGTAAACATCGGCTTCATAAATTATCGGTATTCATTCGATAGTTTATAGGAGGAAAATACAGGGTTTATATCCCTGTATCTATTCTTATCTGAATTGTCAGTGTTGCCATATCAAATACGGATATAATAAACAGGAACTTACGAAAACAATAACTGATATGACTTCACGGCTATTTCTGAAAGCTAATATCAGGAGTCTTAGTCAAATGAATTTATACTTAAGATTAAAACAGGTGGATTTATCATTAGGTAAATGGATTGATGGAAAAGACAAGATTAGTCAATTAATAATACTTAACACGATGAGGATTCTGTTATTTACTGTTTGCATTTATATCATTGGGTTCGTTGATTTTAATTTCTACCATATAGCTGAAAATATTATATCTAATATATACAGAATAGATATTTACATTGTTCATGGCATAATGATAATGCCACTATTAGCTATATCTGCATTCTTCATGTTTAGTGTTTCATTTATATTCTATTATTTATTAAAGAGATGTTTTATGTTGTGCTATCCAAAAAAATAATCTGTCAGCAGGCCGCAATAGTTTCTGTCGTATTTGAAACTTGATGGTATGCCTGCGATCAATGCCAACCCCTGCCAGTTTTTTCGGCACAGGAGCTACCCGGTGAAATGCAATAGCACTCAGCTTACGTGAGAGCTATTGCATATAACATTATTTAAAATGAATAGCGTACTTTTAAGTTCAGCTCATTATCGATATTGTATTTACCGCCAAATGAACGCTCATAGTCGATGCCAACACGGGTGTTTTTGCCAAGCTCAAATGCAAGGCGAGCTCCAACAAGTACTCGGCTGTCATGCCCGAATTTGACGGTTGTCTCGTTATAAGCATCACTGAGAATAGTTTGATTATCATTCAATATATCAAACTGGTAACTTGTGTCTATCTTTGCTACTATTGACCAGTCCTTACCAGTGAGTTTTCTGGCAAAATCAACACCAGTACGACCGACAAGTACATTATAATCCTTGTTATCAATAACGGTTTGATTAGCCAGATTTTGTTTACTACCTCCAATCCGTCCATAAGTAAGTTCAAACTGAGGCTCAATAAACATTTCATTACTCAGTCCCCAGCGATATCCTATTTCAGCGTCTGCATAATATGAATTTGTGCTGAAGTTCTCTTTGTCTCTTGGACTTAAATAGCTATAAACGTTTGTTGAATGGATGTATTTAGCGATAAAATCAGTATAAAAACCGTTATCAAAGAAGATGGACGTATACCCACCCAGACCATAGCTTTTAGTATCGCCATATGAAGTGGCACACTGAATTTGGCCACCTGAACAGAGGTGATATGCTCACCTCAGAACAACACAGGTGCTCCAATGAAAAAAAGAAATTTCAGCGCAGAGTTTAAACGCGATCCACAATGACAAGATGGGTCAAACAAGTGCTAGACTGGCCCCCTGAATCTCCAGACAACCAGTATCACTTAAATAAGTGATAGTCTTAATACTAGTTTTTAGACTAGTCATTGGAGAACAGATGATTGGAAAAGATCGCAATTGTTCAGCAGAGCTTTGAACCGGGGATGACGGTCTCCCTCGTTGCCCGGCAACATGGTGTAGCAGCCAGCCAGTTATTTCTCTGGCGTAAGCAATACCAGGAAGGAAGTCTTACTGCTGTCGCCGCCGGAGAACAGGTTGTTCCTGCCTCTGAACTTACTGCCGCCATGAAGCAGATTAAAGAACTCCAGCGCCTGCTCGGCAAGAAAACGATGGAAAATGAACTCCTCAAAGAAGCCGTTGAATATGGACGGGCAATCTCAGACGAACCGATGACTGGATGGATGGCCGCCGCAGTCGTCACACTGATGATACGGATGTGCTTCTCCGTATACACCATGTTATCGGAGAGCTGCCCACGTATGGTTATCGTCGGGTATGGGCGCTGCTTCGCAGACAGGCAGAACTTGATGGTATGCCTGCGATCAATGCCAAACGTGTTTACCGGATCATGCGCCAGAATGCGCTGTTGCTTGAGCGAAAACCTACTGTACCGCCATCGAAACGGGCACATACAGGCAGAGTGGCCGTGAAAGAAAGCAATCAGCGATGGTGCTCTGACGGGTTCGAGTTCTGCTGTGATAACG
>SFGN01000212.1 GCA_004556565.1 Lachnospiraceae bacterium
TGTACAGCGTTCAGTGGAAAGGTAAATTGTCTTGTGATAGAGGATTAACGGCGTGGCGTAGTACGGGATTGAACTTTGCATATCCGTTTATAACCACGCATTAGACGGGCACAATATAAAGAGTGAATGTAAGCAGAGTATTGAAGTTTTTTCTGAATTCCTTACGGGACGACCTGAAACCCATTGAAATTCTGAGATTCTACTGTTATTATATTAACTACAATCTTTCGGAGGTGCGAAAGGTTGGAGTTGCACCACATACACCACTTGGAGCACCACTATGGTGTATGCTTTCAGCAGGGAAATGTAGAAATGTGACCTGTAAGCAAAGCACAGTATTAACAGGGCTTCTACACAGCTATTCCATGTGAGGAATCTTATCCCGACAATGAAGCCGATTGACTAATAACTTTCTATAAGTTGCTATATCTGAACTAAACAGGACTTATCTAAGGTGTTTAAGCCAAACCTTAAACCAATTTAAGCCGAAGTTAAGCCAAATCCGAATTTGAAATTATGCAAATTCAGGTGGATTGAGATAGCATACGATAAGTTCATACTATTTAAGCCCGTTGAGAAATCAGCGGGCTTTTTCTTTTACTGCACTCATCACTTCTTGTTTAGAAGTGTTGGGTGCTTTTTTTATGTCCAAAAGGAGGTGAGAAAAACAATGAAAAAATTTTTTGAAAATCTTTTTATTTTGCCTTGTAAATTTCCCAATTGGTTATCGAGGGACAAAACCTCAAGCACCTTGACAACTGAATACACATTCAACAAGTACATTCCTGATCGGAGTATAATGCTCAGCCGGATGAAGGTACGCCAAGAACCTCCTGCCCGTAAGGGTTATTACGGAAAGCAAGGTGGGTAGCGATTCCGAACTATTCTGAAATATCCGATTGCTACGGATAAGGCGATGAAACGATTCAGGGATAATGATACTTCTCTACGGAGCTGGCGGAGTACCCGGCGGAGGTGAAATTCCTATGAGTTCGGTTAGCAACTGAACGCTTGTTGATTTCCTTTTATGCATTTGGGGGATGAGATCGAATTAAATGCAACGACTTAAGCGCAAAGGGATAAATACTCTTTGCGTTTAAGTGGATCGAAAGATTCAAATCAAACGAAAGGAGGAAAGCCAATGCTGAAATGTGTAATCAAAAGCTGAAGGAATTGCCGATATGGGAAAAGCCGCTGTTGACGGTGGTTGAAGCGGCAAAGTATTTTCAAATCGGAGAATCCAATATCAGAAGGCTTACAAGAGAACATAAGGACGAGGACTTTATACAATGGAAAGATTCCCGTGTGTTTATCAGACGGGAGGAATTTGAAAAGTTCTTGGATCGCACCAATGTAATTTAGAAGGAGGTATGGACTATGGCAGAAAAAAGGCGTGATTCCAAAGGTAGGGTTCTTTGGGCAGGTGAATCACAGCGTCCCGATGGGAAGTATGAGTTTAAGTACGCCGATAACAATGGAGAGCGACACTCAGTGTATAGCTGGAAGCTCGTTGCAACTGACCGTGTACCGGAGGGGAAGCAGGTAACGGAGTCGCTTCGAGATATGGAAAAGCGGATTAAAAAGGACTTGGAGGATAATCTTCTTGTGTACGAAACAAGGAAGATGACGCTTAATTCCTTTTGGGACGAGTACATCGCTATGAAGCATGAACTTAAAGATTCCACAAGAAGCAATTACATCTATATGTATGATAAGTATATCCGACCGGAAATCGGGCAGAAAAATATCACAGTCATTAAGTATAGCGATGTTAAGAAATTTTATATGACGCTGATCTACGAAAAGGGATTTAAGCCGAACAGTATGGAAATCGTCAACACGATTTTGCATCCTGTTTTTACTTCGGCGGTTCGTGACGGATATATCCGGCTCAATCCTTCCGATGGCGTAATGGCGGAAATCAAGAAGAGCCACGCTTGGGAAAAGCCAAAACGCCACGCACTTACAGAACGGCAGCAGGAGTTATTTGTAAATTTTACGGCTCAGTCTCACCAATATAGCCATTGGCTTCCGCTAATAACGACAATGTTGGGAACGGGCTGTCGCATAGGTGAAATTCTTGGCTTGCGCTGGGAGGACTGCGATTTTGAGCAGAATATTATTAGCGTAAACCATACATTGATTTACCGCAAATTTACAGACGAGCCTTGCCATTATGCAG
Source organism: Lachnospiraceae bacterium (assembly GCA_004556565.1). GTDB lineage: Bacteria > Bacillota > Clostridia > Lachnospirales > Lachnospiraceae > Schaedlerella. The sequence continues at coordinate 2,183 of SFGN01000212.1, forward strand.
TTACTACGCCAAAGACGAAAGCGGGAGAACGGATTATCCCTATGCTTGCAGATGTAAAGGACGCATTGAAAACGGAATATAAGCAGCAGATTGAGGACGGTTTTAACGAGAGCGTAATCGACGGGTATTCCGGGTTTATATTCAAATCCCGATATAATACGGTCTTATCCCCACACGGCGTAAACAGGGTACTTGACCGTATTATTAAAGCGTATAACACGCAGGAGGAACAGACGGCAAAAAGAGAGAGAAGAAAACCGGAATTGCTTCCGCACTTTAGCTGCCATAATCTCCGCCATACTTTTTGCACTCGCTTCTGTGAGAATGAGACGAATCTGAAAGTCATTCAGGAGATTATGGGACACGCCGATATTACAACGACGATGGACATATATAATGAAGCGACCAAGGAAAAGAAAATGGAATCCTTTGCTGGGCTTGAAGGAAAAATCAAGATAAGATAAACAGAAGGAGCTTGCCGCAGTAGGCAGGCTCCTTGATTTTTGTGAAAAAATATGCTATACTATACAAGAAATCAGACGGTACGGCGTGTGTGTTGCAGTCATAACCGAGATGTGCTTCATTGCTGGACAATGTAAACACCACCGAATTTTTACGACAGATTTTACGACAAATCAAATCAGAATATGCTGATTTATGATAGGTTATGTAGAACAATGAAGCCAATTTGGATAAACAAAGTCAGGGAAAAGCAGGATAAATCAGGGGGTATCGTTCCTCCCCCGGAAATCCCGACAATGAAACCTTTGGACTCTGACAAGAAGGTTGAAAAGCGTGTTGAGGCTCCTGCGGAGGCTGCTCAGGCGGCTCCGGTTGTGGAGGAAAAAATCGATTTTTCCAATGTTCAGATCGAGCCACTGTTCCAGGATCAGGTGGATTTTGAGACCTTCTCCAAGTCCGATTTCCGCGCTGTGAAGGTTCTCGAATGCGAGGCAGTACCCAAGTCCAAGAAGCTCTTAAAGTTCACTCTTGAT
>SFGN01000046.1 GCA_004556565.1 Lachnospiraceae bacterium
TGGTGCTATATCAGGTTTGAAGAGATTCAGTTTCTCAGTTTCATGCCACTTTTTATACAGCATATCTTCTGATATCTTACTGTAATGCAAGGTCATCTGAAGACTGCAATGCCCCAAAATCTGCTGAATGATTCCAATAGGCATTCCCTGTTCCGTGTATTCCATAGCCCTGGTATGTCGGAGCGAATGAGCCCTGAAATGGTATACTTCTCCATTTCCATCAAGGATGTTTTTCCTGTTAATAAGTTCCTGCACTGCTGATGTAAAAGCAGGTTTACTATAAGGAAGTCCTTTATTTTTTCCCTCATACGTGTTAAAAAGATACTTGTCAGGGTTATTCTCGTCTGTACTTTTACCTTTGGCTTCTTCAATAAGTGTCTTCAGAAGAGATGCAACCTCTTCTCTGACAGGTATCTTAAGGATGGGAATCCCTGTTTTTGTAATCTCACCATAAAGATAGGGTACATATATTTCTTCTTTAGAATTCCATACATAATCAAGACAGTTATCATATCTAAGATTCAGTATGTCAGTTCCGCGCCATCCTGTTTCACGAAGCAACACATAAACAGGTTTCATCTCAGCTGGCTCTATATCATCTATTGCTGCATCTATCGCATTCCTAACAGGTTCTGGTATATATTTAATCTTTTCATAGGTGTCTGCAGGACGCTCTCTTTTGGGTATATCATCATCAAATATAAGGCGTGTTACATCCTTTACAGGAGCCTGCGGGTATTCTGCAAGCTGAATGAATTCAATCCAATTTCTGATGAACGATACTGCCTTACTTCTGTAGGTCGCATTGTCATCAGCGTGTTCATCAGCTATCCAGGATATATATTCCTCAACATCTTTCCTGGTCATATTTTCCTGAAAGCCATCCGTGTAACCATGGTCATAAAACGCTCTATAATAAGCTCTTATATAAATGAGCATCTCGTGACAGAATGACCAGCTACGCTTGTAAATAAGCCGCTTAAAATACCTTTTAACACCTTCTCTGTAGTATTCAGGGATTTCTTCAAATGAAAGTCTTGTTTTGTTCCTCTTAGCTGTAGCTGATTGTTTTATTCCAGGTATATTTCTGGCATACCAGACATCTTTTTCTATTTCTTCTCTTTCATCATAAAGTTCGGTTATTATCCTTATGATGCTCCGCTTTATATAAGCATACTTATCTTTCAGAAGAGGCTTTATGATCGGAATGATTGTATCTAATTCTGCTGTATCTTCAGCATTTTCAAACGCCAATGTACAGATACTAAAATCAGACCCCACTGTCTTTCCTAAAAGCTTAACTGCCGTAGAATAGATGTTATTTAAATCATAGGCGCTGATTGTTTTTTCCTTCATCATTAGAAGGATTGCATATTTAACTTCAATCTTTACAGCTTCGTTTTTATAATCACTGAAATCAGCAATAAGGTGACGTCCATCTCTTAATAATCCTAGATTCAAACTTTTATACTCGTCAGAATCAGCACTCCATTTATCATTTTTTAACCAATATCTCTCATCAGAAGAAAGAAAAGAAATCATTTCTTCATGATGTAGGTCTGCTTGTATTTCTAAAGCTAATGCACCCATTAATTCTCACCATCCTTTCCAGGTATGGCAAGTTTATCTGATACCTTTTTAAATGCTTCCGATATCTCATCATCAGATGGATGAACATAGGTATTAAGTGTTGTGTATATATTTTTATGACCAGCTCTGACTCTTAATAGTTCTGGACTCCATCCCGCTGAATTCAGCATGCTAAGCGATGTGTGCCTGAACATATGCGGCGTTATATAAATGCCGGTTTTCTTACGTAATGAACGAAACAGGTTATCTACATCTGTGTAATCCATTGCCTTTCCTGCGTTTTTGCCACTAAGCTTTATAAAAACATGATTGGTTTCAATCCCTTCAGAATGATAATAGCCAACAAACTCTGTAAATACTTCGAGTAGATCATTGCTGCAATCAATTCTTCTTGGACTGTTTACAGTCTTTATCTCTGCAAGGTTCTCTGTTTCACCACGATCCTTTATTCTGATAACACACTCCGATATATCAATGTCTTCAAGCCATAATGAGAGTGCTTCCCCTATACGCATACCTGTCTCAAACAACAGATAGAGTAGAAAATAATCTCTTACATTGCTGGTTGCCTTCAAAAGGTCATTAACATCTTCCTTCGTAACTGTGCGAAGAACATTTTTAGGGACAGGCAGATGCAAGAGATAGCGCTTCTGTCTTTTATTCTCGGCTATTCCATAAAGAAATGACCGATAGCCTTTACCTGGAGTTCTTACAAATTTCACAAGCTTTTCAGATAGGGTATTCTCTAAATCCTCGTGCATAAGAAGATAGTTATAAAAGCCTATAATGGTATCTACATTCGCATTGATACACTGTTCCCTAAATCTCGGCTCCATATTTAACGGAATAACCTTCTCTGAAATATCTGGATATTTAAGCCATGCAATATATGCTGCCAGATCATCTACAGTAACGGTACGATACGTAATCCTTTTTTGTTGAAGGAATGTGTAAAAATGTTTCAAGTGAATGCATTTCTGTTTTAAGGTATTACGAGCCATTCCACGATTATCCTCAAATTTAAGGAATTGCCTTACCTCTTCGACAGGCACACCTCCTGCATCTACAAGAAGATATCTTACCTTCCCATCTCTTTCTGCTTATAAGCATGTATAGGCGTTTGCGAAACGCCAAAAGCCGCATAAATACGGCATTCTTTTTGTTGTAAAATAAAACATCTCCTCACTGGTTTATGGTATAATAGAGTCGACAAAAACTAAAAACCAATCCACCAATAAGGAGATGTACCTATATGATACCACATAAGCAGCTCTCTTTGGCAGATATTTTTACCGATTGCCAAAATAAATTTGATAACGATAAGTATGAGTTCCTTGAACTTCTTGAAAATACCATTGACCTTGATGAAGTTGTCCCGGTGTCTTTTATTTCTCATTTTCATGCTGCCACCGGCAGACCCCGCAAACATCAGCTCTATCCAATGCTGAAGGCTCTGTTATTACAGCTCATTTTCTCAATCCCTACAGTTTCTGTTCTGATCATTTTCCTGAAGTATTCACAGGAATTACGGGATTTCTGTGGGTTTGATGTTGTTCCTGATGCTTCTAAATTCACCCGCTTCAAGCAGGATTTCCTGCCAGATCTGCAATCGATGTTTGACAGGCTGGTTGACCTGACCGAACCAATCTGCCAGCGCATTGATGCAGACAAAGCTGCCATGGCTTTGTTTGATACTTCCGGTATTGAGGCATGGGTAACTGAGAATAATCCCAAATATGCCAACCGTATCATCAAACAGCTAAAAGCCTTTAAGAAAGCCCATAACCTCGATGATTCCTATGACCCTTACAAAGCTGCTTATGGTTCCATGCCTTCACATGCAGCCGCAAATCCGGCAATCCAGCAGATGTACATTAACGGACATTTTTGCTATGCCTTTAAATTTGGCATCATTACCAATGGACTTGGCATTGTCAGGGATATTACCTTCTACAATAAAGAGTTCCTGGAAGCTCACCCGGACATCATCATAGAAAAGAAATCTGATTCCCCCGATGAGGATAAATCCCTTGCCGACTCCAAAGCACTGATTCCTGTTTTAAAAGATTTCTTCAAAAAACATCCGCTGATCAATCCAAAAACTTTTCTGGGTAATGCAGCATTTGACAGCATTGAAATATACAAATACCTATTGCAGGAAACCTCCTTTGTAAAGGCATACATTCCTTTGAAAAACAAGCTCAAAATCGAAGGAGTTGACTACAGCATTAATGAAGAAGGGATTCCCTGTTGTCCAAATGACCCATCCCTGTTAATGAAACGGGAAGGCAGCAAATCTCACCTGCGCTGCGGGATTCCCACCATGAAGTTTGTCTGCCCTAAAATGAAATGGGAATACGACAAAACAACCAAAAAATCCAAACGTGTCTGCCACTGCGACAATCCCTGTACCTCTTCTTCCTGTGGAAGAATGATCTACGTGTATCCGGAACAAAATCTCCGCGCTTACCCTGGAACAATCCGTGGCACTGAAGAATGGGACTCCACTTACAAGATACGTGTGAATGTGGAGAAATCCATCAACCACTTCAATGACAGTTTTTGTGTTGCCGGTCGGAAAACCCAAAACGAAAAAACTCTTCACGCCGATCTGCTGCTTGCCGGAATCACTCAGTTAATTACCGTGATAGTTGCAAATAAATTCCACAAGCATGAATATCTGAGAAGCCTGAAACCTTTGGTTGCTTAAATAAGATTTTTATAATAGATCTTACCACCGTTCAGAATATTCCTTCTATCAGTGCGCCCATTTTTCAGAAAAACCCAAAATGACTTCTTCTTGTCAGCTGTTTTCATCTTAGAAATCCTGCATAGCAGGGTTTCCACCGCATTTTGAATCAGGATTGCGAACTCGTTTCGCAATTACCTATATAATAACAATGAGTCAAATGCTCATTATCCTTTACAGTGTGCATCGCATCCACTTTTTTACAAAAACGCTTCGCAATGTGCGGCACAGAAACATTGCTTAACAGGTTCCGTTCATGACGGCAAGAATATCATGAACATGTATGTTTAGCTTCCGCAAGCCGCGGGGTGCTGCAAAGCGTAGAATATCGCTTAGTTGTACTCAAAAAATTTTTCAAATTCTTATTCATTCCTCTTGATAAAAAGCTCACTTTCGCATATAATATAAGTGAAAGAAGAACTTTCTTCTTTCCTTCGCTAAATGATGACGAGTGACGGTTCTGACTCGTCGGTAAAATAAAAACTGACCGAGCGAAGATGATGTGTGACGGTTCTGACACATCGGTAAAATAAAAATTGACCGAGCGAAGCGAAATCCCGGCGGGGTTGACTCCAACTAGTCGACCTCGCTTTTTTACGTTGTGAGGTGTCGAAAAATGGAATATGATTCAGAATTATCACTCCTATCATCCAAATTTACCCAGGACTACCCTCCTGCTACATATCCTGAACTGATGCACAAACACGGACGTCCTTATACCTGCCTGTTAATTGATTCGCATGATGATTACTTTATTTGTGTTCCGTTTCGCTCGTCTATCGGACACAAAAACGCATTTATGTTTACCGGAACTGCGCGTTCAAAGAAAACGAAATCCGGTCTTGACTATTCCAAAATAGCGATCATCAAAAACATTGATTACTTCGATTCAAACACAACAGCCCTTGTCGATCAGGACGAATATGCTGAAATGATGAGAAATCTTCCAACCATTGTTCAGGAAGCAAACGATTATGTGGATACATACATCAACCATGTCAATGGAACCGCGCCTATGCATTCACGGGCATTTTCACGAAAATATCAATATTCCACTCTGCCTTATTTTCACGATATTATGGGAATCTAAAAGTCTGCTATTGCTGCAGGCTTTTTTTACTCCTCCCACGGAAGTCCGGGTTTCCCAAAGTGTCCGTAGGCGGATACCAGGTTGTAGTCCACATCCAAGAGATGCAATCTGCTGATAATTCCCCTCGGTGTCAGATCGTAGCTGTCCCCCACATAAGCCTGAATGAAATCCAGCGGCTGGAACTCCGTGCCAAAGCAGTCCACGTTGACGGACACCGGATGTTCCATCCCGATGGCGTAGGCAATCTGAATTTCACACTGCTCCGCATATCCAGCCTGGACAATGTCGCGGGCAATCTTCCGCGCCATATACGCAGCCGAACGGTCTACCTTGCTTGGATCTTTCCCGGACAGCGCGCCGCCGCCAAGCCTGCCTATGCCGCCGTAGGTGTCACACGCCAGCTTACGGCCAGTCACACCACAGTCAGCAAAAGAGCCGCCGACCACAAACCGTCCGGTCGGATTTACCAGTTTCACAAAGTCACCGTTCAGACCATACTCACAGGCAGACAGCACCATCATCCCCTCGATGATATGGCGGAAATCACTGACCTCCACATCCGGACTGTGCTGCACGGAGCAGAGGAAAGCGGTGATCCGTCCACTGCTGTAATCAAAGCTGACCTGCGCCTTGGCATCTGCCCGGAACATCTTTGACGGGTGGTTCTTCAAGAGCCGAAGGAACTTGGTCGCCACGGCAAACGGAACTGGAAGAAGTTCCGGCGTCTCATTGGTGGCATACCCGAACATGATGCCCTGGTCTCCGGCTCCGCCCTTATCCACACCAAGGGCGATATCCGGGGACTGTTCCCTTACCATAAGGGCAACATCCAGCGGATTGATGATCTCCATCCTGCCGTATTCCGTCTTTCCCTTCCCGATACGCTCCAGCACATCACCCACCAGTTTCCGGTAGTCCGGCTGGTGCTTACTGGTCAGTTCCCCGGCAATGATCAGGCGGCTGTCCTTTAACAGGCACTCTATCGCCACACGGCTGTCTTTGTCATGTACCAGGCAGTCCGTCACAATGGCATCCGCAACCTGGTCGCAGATTTTATCGGGATGCCCGTCTGACACCTGTTCGCATGTTAAAATTCTGCTCATAGTTTTTCTTCTCCTCTCGTTTGGTTTATGTATCAAAGCAGGCACCCTTTGCCGCTGCTCACCCTGTAGGGATTCCCACAAAGCAAGCCGCCGCAAAAGATGCCTGATATAGTCTGTTATGGTCTGATATAGTCTGATATATTCTGTTCTGGTAAGATATGGTCCGTTACACACAATGATCCTCCAATCGCAGGACCGGCATAAGAAAAACCGTTATCGCTATATCCCATACAAACCCTTTGAATTCCTTTCATTTTCTTTTTGGGGCAACTTGTGGCAAGTAAAAACAGTAAAATATATAAAAGAAAATAATAAATAGAAAATACGGTTTTTACTTGCCACGTCCTGCCCCATATTTTTTTAAAGGGATCTTCCAGTGTCCTAAAAATACTTAAAAGTGCTGGTAAACTGCTGGACTACACGGGTTTAAACTCTTTTTTCGCATCCTGAAGCACATCGTTTTGTTCATCCTCTTCTCCAAGCTCCTGCTCCCGGAATCTGCATCCAATAATCAGAGATGTCTTTTCCCCGCCATCTTTCGGTCTCCGGCGTTCAATTGTGAATCTCTTCTCCATTGCATTTTTAAAGTTCTTCACATTTTCTGCATTATAGTTGTACTTCCTGCACCAGTCTGAGTAGAGCTTATACGCGGCGGCAGAACGGACCTCATACGCTTCCCCTTCTTCCAGCCACGCTTCGATAAACTGCCCGATACGGTCAGAGTCATTCCGATAATCCTGGATTGCTTCTACTACAGCAGCCGGAGCTCCCAGCCGTGTCCTTCTAAATGCCTTATACCCTTCCATGCACCAATTAAAGATACCGGATAGGTTTTCCTGCTCTGCAAACAGTGATTTCAATCCCTTGTCCTGCTCCGCTTCTTCAAAATGCCGCTTGAAGGGGATAATCTTCAGACGCCCGGAATCGAACAGCGTCATATCTGACACGTTCGGCAGGTAGTTTGTGTTAATGAATATTTTAAACACCGGACGGAAATCAAAAGAGTTTTCGTGAAGATATCTGGCATTGATCGTGTCATTGCCCGTGAGCCTCTTGACCAATGCTGCATTAAATGTGATCTTCTTTTCCGGCTCCGAAATGTTCACAAAACGGATACCCGCAAGGCGGGCAATTTCTTCAGACGGTCCGGACGCATTGGTGTTTCCAAACTTTGTGGACAGCATCTCCGGATTAGAGGTTTTCCCATAGTCGCCCATGATTTTAAGAAAAGTCTCCATTGTGGTACCTTTGCCATTTCTGGAAGTCGCGCCATAGAGAATGAACATACATTCAAGTGATGTATCTCCAGTCAAAGCGTAACCCAGAGCCCGCTGAAGGTAAGACGCCAGTTCACTATCGTTACACATAACTTCGCTGATAAATGAATTCCAACGCGGGCAGTCCGCATTCGGATCATAGGCAATTCCGGATACCATCGTCAGGAAATCATCCGGCCTGTGCTCCCGAAACTCCATTGTCTGTAAATTAAGCGTACCGTTCTGACAATTGAACAAATGGGTACTGCGGTCAAAGGCTGACATGAGAATCGGATGCACTGACTTGGCATCCTCCACCATTGTTTTCCGGTTCTTTCTCAATTGCAGCTTCTGTACCCGTTTGATATAACGGTTACGGGTATCCTCATCCTTGATCTGAAGGGCGAATGTATACAGCTTATCTGCCAGCAGCTTCGCAAGCTCTGCCACTTTCAGGCCTCCCTCATCCGGCCGCCATATCCGCCCGTCATAGACATACCATATCCCACGGTCACGGTTATACCGGGCAATGGGAAGGAAAAAATCAGCAAAGGCATTCCCGATGCCGATTTCATCCCGTCCATACCTCGGATTGGAATGTGGTTTCATCTCCTCCAGTGTCAAGGTGATTTTGGAGAGATCCGCCTGAAAGTCGGCTGCTTTTTTCTGTTCTCTTTCCAGATCGGCAAAGTCCTCCTCCGCCCCATTGGAAATATTGTGTACATCCACTGGCAGGTAAATCTGCTGGCAGGTTGCCACCGCATTGCGGATAGTAATCCCTCCATAAGTCGTGCCTGCCTGTTTTCTGTCCCACTTCGGGCGCATCATGCCGGAAGTACGGAAAATACGATCCATCTGTTCTTCATCGCATCCACACCAGAATGCCAGCATGGAGAGGAACCCCATATCCGCATCTGACTGGTTATCGAAGTATCTCTGCCAATTGCCGTTATAATAGTCGGTGAACCGTTCTCCATTGGCAGACTTTTTTGCATGTTCCAGTACCTGCTCATCTGTCAGATAGGAACACGGCTCAATGCGTGTGTTTACCACCTGGGATTTCCGTTTCATGAACGTATCCAGTACGCTTTGGAGCGCTCCCATATCCGCCGGTACCGAACCTGCGCGGTACTGGTCCCCTGTGACGGTTACAAATCGGTTCGTTGCTCCCGGAAGATACATTTCCAGACCATGCGTCCGGTTATTGATGTAATAAATCGTCTTATCAAAAATGAAATCCGCATCCACATGGAAGAACCCACGAAGTCCGCTGCCGGACGGGGATCGTTCAAAGTATGCATCTTTAAAAACTCCCAGTACGGAAGCCGCCACGTCATTTAAGGTGCCGTCCTCCCGGATACAATGATCAATATCAATGGCACCAATGCCGGAGGAAACCCGGATTCCGATACCGTCATATCCGCCCATCGCAAAAGATTTCATTGCAGTGGCAAAATCTGAAAAGGTCTCCCCGTTATTGCTCTGTGCCTTCTGCCCGGTAACGGGGTTATAAGGAACTTTCGTCAGTCGAGCAGACCTGCCTTTCCCCTTTTCTTTTTTCCACACGCAGAACCGGCAGGACTCTTTTAAATCCGCCGGGATATTTACAAAATTAACTGTACCCACAAATTCTCACACTCCTTTGCCGCTAATACGGGCACTCCACCTGTCAGATATACAGCGTGACGTAAGACCCAGATGCACCTCCACGGCCTTTTCAATCTCATGTATTTTGCTCTCTCCGACACGTCCCACAAAACTCTTGAGGGCACACTTACCAATAGTAGTTACCTGCTCCGCCAGCACCATGGAAGGTTCCAGATTGGGGCAGTCTGACGCTTCCGTCAAAACATGCGTTGGAAGATATGCTTTTTTCTTCTTAGATGTCATCGGAACGACAGTCACCGTACCGGAATGCCCGTTTGCCGTATCATTGCTCACAATAAATACCGGACGGCATCCTTCCTGGACGCTTGTCCCCGGATGCTTGCCAAGCTCTGCGAACCAAATGTCACCACGATGTGGCCCCAAACTGCTCTGTTGTTCTGGCATTTCAAAATTTTCATCGCAGCCGGTATGTACTTGCTCCATTTTCATCGTTACCAGACGTTTTGCACCCGTTTTCATCTTTCTGGTATACGCAGATTTTTTCCTACGGTTTTTCCTGCCCATATCATTTTTCTCCTCCTTCCATTCAATCACATAAGAAAAGCCAGAACGGAAACCGTCATGGCTGTTCCCGCTCTGGCCTTTTCGTTTGCTCTTGCGCATTATAATAATAGCATATCGCTTTGGTATCCCGGAGAGGGCAAAAAGGGACACTTTTACTGTGTGATTGACTCTTTTACCTTTCCCGCCAAATCCAAATACCATCTGGAGTAAGTAAGAAGATAAGCCTTAGTTTTACCCAACGCTCTCTGGACAGTTTTTTTATTCACACTGTGCTTCTGCATAATCTCCTTATAGCTCATCCTTTCAAAATATCGGTCATAGGCAATTTCACGGTACTGGCCCTCTGGGAGTCCCCCCATTCCGGTTTCCAAAACCATTATCTGGGTACTGGCATCAAAATAAGCAAACAAGGCTTTCTTGTCCTCTTCTGACATCGGCAGTCCCATAAGTTCTTTTATTTTTTCCACATTCAGGAAGGTAATCTCCCCCTCCTCAATCTCTGCCATAGTAAGCAGGCTTTTTCTCCTGGCCTCAAAATACCGGCAGTATTCCCTAAGTTCCGGCAGCTTTCGGATGAGTCCTTTGAGCGTGCTGACGCACTCCGCGTCAGCCTTGTGTACATCCCCCATGCGTTTCCACCCAAATCCCCTTTTTACAGGTTTCCCATCCATTTTATTTATTCCTCTCTTTCCTTTTCCTGCTGGCATTCCCTCCGCAGACTATTCATGTACCGGCTATACAGAGGAAAGCAGCTGGCATTCTTCAGATGATCGGCTATTGCCTGCAAACATTTTTTCTTTGTCTGACTGATCTGTTTATTATGCAAAGTCCCTTTTTTATAGGCGGCGCATATTTGCCGGTAGGTCCTTTTTCTCAAAAAAATCCTTTCAAAAATATCCTGTTCTTTTTTGCTCATCCGCTCCCTCATAGCGGTTTCCACGGTTTCGATCTTCCAGCAAAGATATGTGTAATCCCTGACCGTTCCGTCCATCTCCCGCTTCAGCCGCCTGTTCATCTTCTCCACATATCCGCTGTCCAGCAAAACGGCAATCCGCTCCGGGATATTGCTGATATTGCTCGTCTGTACCCGCTCGGTATCGTAACCCACACTTACGGCAGATAAATCCCGGATTGCCATTTCCTCTGTATACGGAATAACCCCGGCATCAATCACCGCTTTAAGCTGTCCCCTGTCATCAAGCATCCTTCCATATGTTTCTGCCAGAAAAAGGGCGGCCTCCTGAAAAAACACTTCTCCGGGGTCCTGCTCCGCTTTCGGGTTCTTCCCTGGCTCCTGGTTCTGTCCGGCACTGACCATTTTGTCATTCATCGTCCACCCTCCTTCCGGTAAAACCCCCGTGTGCCCCATGTTTCCTGTATCAATACAGCCTCGCCTTGACCGCAGCGATCAGCTTTTCCTGTGTGATATCTTTTTGCTCCAGTGCCGCCATCACGTCCTCATCCACCGTATCCTTGCAGATGATATGGTGGATCGTCACCACATCTGTCTGCCCCTGCCGCCAGAGTCTGGCATTGGTCTGCTGGTAAAGTTCCAGGCTCCATGTCAGTCCGAACCAGATCAGGATGTGTCCGCCCGACTGGATATTTAACCCATGTCCCGCGCTGGCTGGATGGATAAGGGCTACCTGAATATTCCCTCCGTTCCAGTCCCTGATATCTTTGGATTCTTTGATATCCCGTGGCTTGTACCCCATACTTGACAGATGCTCCATAATCCTCTGACGGTCATGCTTGAACCAGTAGGCGACAAGGACAGACTGGCCGTTGGCGGCTTCAATCAGATCCTCCAGTTTTTCCAATTTTCTTTGATGGATCTCCCGCACGGAGCTGTTCTCGTCATAGACCGCACCGTTTGCCATCTGCAGGAGCTTCCCTGTCAGAGAAGCGGCATTGGCCGCATCGATATCCGCATCCTCCAAAGGGATGATCAAATCTTTACGCAGCATATCGTAAAGTTTCCGCTCTTTTTTATCCATCTCCACATAGTGCCGGGCCGGCACACAGTCCGGCATATGGAGGTAATCCATCGCTTTCATGGAAATCGTAATATCGGCAATCTTCCCATAAATCTGCTCCTCCGCTCCGGGTCGGGGGACATACTGGAACACCACGCCTGTCTGTGGGTTCATGCTTCCGGCCTTAAAGTATGCCTCCCGGTATCTGCCGATGAAGCGCCCAAGCCTTTCCCCACCGTCAAGGATTCCAATCTCTGCCCACAGATCCATAAGTCCATTGGAAGTTGGCGTACCGGTCAGCCCTATCATACGCTTCACAAACGGACGCACTTTCCGCAGCCACTTGAAACGCTGTGACTGGTGGTTCTTAAACAAGGAAAGTTCATCAATAATAACGGCGTCAAAGTCCCAGCGCAACCCATTTTTCTCGTAATACTCTACGAGAAATTTTACATTCTCCCGGTTTATCACATAAACCATTGCCGGATGGTTCAAAGCGGCTATCCTTGTTTTCTTATCCCCCACGATAACTGACACATCTATATCTTCCAAATGATCCCATTTTTCCGTTTCAGTCGGCCATGTGTCCCTTGCCACACGGAGAGGTGCGATCACCAGCGCCTTGGACACTTCACAGGTATCCAGCATCAGATCCCGGATCGCGGATAAAGTAATTACTGTCTTGCTCTCAGCCGAGGCCCATATCCAGGAATAATCCTGCGATTGGATGAGATTTGATATACTCAATACAATAGCTCTGGTATTCATGCGGTATGAACTTCATCGGGCATCATCCCCTTTCCCTGCCTCTGTATCCTTTGTGGGCAGTTCTGCATTTTCAATCTCCGGTACCTGCACCCCAACACCTGTGGGTATCGGCTCCCCCGGATTCCATTCCTTCAGTGCCTCAATTGCCGTCTGTATCTGTTCCATGCTGTCCACGCAGAAGACCGGGAAACCAAGTGCCTCCAGCTGCTTACGCCGTTTCCTTTGCAGGGGGCGCATCTGTTTTCCCGGTGCTTTCAGTTCCACGAATGCCGCTTCCCCGCTAAAAAAGAGTACCAGACGGTCCGGTACCCCATTCCTGCTCTGCGATGTGAATTTAAGTGCCGCTCCGCCCGCTTTCCGGACGGCATCAACAAATGCTTTTTCAACTGCTGACTCCCTCATTTATCTCCCGCCTTTCCAATACGGGCACCATCTGCCCTCCGGCCGCTGCTCATAATCCGGGCGGCTGTAGTTTTTGCATCCATTCGCGCTTTCTACCGGGTCCCAGCCGCACCAGTAACGGCAGTTTTCACAGCACTGGTCGTCCACATACACTTCCCTCTCACGGATAATCTCATCATTTCTGTTCCATCCCGCCATTATCCGTTCAGCTCCTTCCACTGCTGCCCCGTCATCGTTGCTACCTGCCACCCGATGCCCTCCAGCGCAGTCGCCCGGTCGTAAGACTCTACCTCCTGGCTTGCCCGCGTGATGGCATTGGATAAGCCGTACTGTGAGAGGTCACTGCCGGAAATCAGATACTGCAGGATGTTGTCCTGCTCGTCCTGGTTCAGCCCATAGCTGCGGCCGGTAAGTTCCACCACCTCCGGCACTTTTCCTGTAATCGGCACACCGGCTGCCTCTTTTAGTCTGCCCACCACCTGTGCAAAACGGCTCTCCTCAATCGCCGCAGCCGTCACATCCCGGAGTTTCAGAAGAAATGCCTTGTCCTCTGCTTCGATGGTCTCATCCGAATAAATGTGAAAGCTGTCCTCTAATGCCCTGGCTGTCCTCCCTACATGGTTCTTCCTTTCACCCATGTCATTGACTACCATCCCATTCGTACACACAAGGCGGTAGACCAGCGGCTGTACGGAAACGGAACCAAGGCCAACCTCTGAGTTTGAGATCACCACGCCGGCCTGCACATAGTCTCCCGGAGCAACTGCCATCTCCAAACGGTGATTCACGATTTTTAAATACAGACGGTTCTCCGTTACCTCGCAGGAAACCACTTCATACTGTTCCTGCCCGGCAAATAACGGAAGGACTGCCGTGGCGATCTCCATATTGTCAATGCGGCGGTACCGTTCTGAAAGGAGCGCCCTTGCCACCGGACCGCTTCCGTAATCCATGGAGCGGATCATATAGCTGCCCATCTTATCCGCAAACCATGCGTTCACGTTCTCTGCCAGCAGTTCCGGTTTCTGCGCCGCCATCATGTCATAATACTTTGCCGGGATGCCAAGCGCCGATGCCACCTGCCTGTGGAAGAGCTGGCTGGTAGCAAAGACCTCCTGCTGCCCGGAGACCACATGGTTGATCTCAAACATCCGGCCGTCATCCCTGAGACGGAATGCCTCGGCCGGCCCGATATAATCCCTCTTCGCCCTGCTCTGGCGGTCCAGTTCCGTCATGACTTCTTTTAAACTTCTGCCTGCTTTCATAAAATCCTCCTTCCAATGTCAGACTTTTGCCGCTGATCTACTAATCTTATCAGCACTGCCCGCTGCCATTCCCATCTCCTTCAGATGTTTTTGGTGCTTCCTTCTGATTATTTCTTTCGCCTTATCCAAAGCATGGGAGCGCACTGTGCGGATCAGCCTGTCCCCGTCAATGTCTGTCAATGTCCCATACCAGGCCGAATGGAAAAATACCTCAAGTTCCACCTTTTCCATGTTCAGCCATATCTGCTTTTCCCCCGCAGGGCGGGAAAACAACTGGACCAGAATCCTTTCGTAATCCCTCACTGCCTGTTTCACAATGGCGGCGACCAGGTTCTCATAGCATTCCTCCATGCTGCAGGAAACACCGCCCGGCAGTGTTCTTCCTGCAGTGCAGCCCTCAGTCATCCCACTCATCCTCCCCGTCCCCTGGCCTGGAATCATCTGACAGAAAGCTTTTCATACACTCCCCGTCATACCGTTCTAATTCCGCTGCCGCCATTTCCATATATCCGTCCGCAGCATCAAACACACCCAATCTGCCCAGTACCTTTTTATATTTTTCCAGCAGGTCTGCCCTGCCGTTTTTGACCAGACATTTCAGGCAGTCCTGCTGTTCCTTCTGGTTCCTGCTCTTATTTTTATAAAACGGGCAGTCCCGTTCCCCAAAATTGTTATCCATAAGGGCAATGCATCTTCCTTCCTGCCACGCATGGCAGTCCGGGTGCGCCCCACAGACAGGAAACTGCTCCCTTTCCTCCCGGATTTTCTCCTCGCTTTTTGGTCTTCCTGCTTTTGCCATCGTCACCCTCCTTAAGAATCCAATCAATACGGAACGGATATGCTTCCGTCACAATTCCCGGCTGCATATCCGCCAGATATTGTCTGCTGCCTTTTGCAGTTTCTTACGGTCAAGCCTCTGGGCATGGAGCAGCTCTTCCAGGGTTTCCGCATCCTCCTTAATATCGCTCAGCACGGACCGTTGGTGTTCCCCCTGCCGCTCCAGTTCTTTTTCATGCTCCTTGTCCGCAAATTCAAACTCTGCTTCCATCTCCCCGATATCCGCAAGGTGTTCTTCAAGATAATGCCGGACATCATCACCAGCACAATCCCCTACAATATCAAGAATGTCACGGACGCCGAACACAGCCACATTTCTCCCGTCTTTGACTGATAATACATGAGCCATTTTTTCCACCTCTAATCCTTGAAATAATAAGAAGGCGCTTCGTAACCAGCGGCGTTCAAAGGGCAGTCCGGGCACCACGGAGGGTTTTCTGCCATTAGCTGGCAGACCTCGTCCACCCTGTATCTTCCAACCGGTGCCTCAATGATCACTTCATCGTGTACATGGCCGACAATCACAAACCCAGCCTGTTCCAGCCGCCGCATGGCTTCCGCAAGGATGTCCCTCGCTGTTGCCTGTGTACAGTTTTCCACCATACGGCCTCCGTAGCTCTCCTGCCTCGCCCAGTTATTGTTTGCGCCCATCCCCTCAAAGGTCAGGCTCATCCTCCCAAACCTGTTAGGCTGGAGCCTCGGTTTCAGATAAGCCAGCTTCCGCCCGCTTGGCAGCATCATCCAGAGCGTGTTTCCATAATACTGAAATTCGACTTTTCCAACAACGTGTTCCTCATGGGTTTTAACTGTCTCTGTGGCGGCTTTCTCCACATCCCACCAAAACTGCACGATGTGCGGGGAAGCGTTTCTCCACTGTTCGATGATATCCGGAAGCTCTCCTTCTTTTAGGCCCATTTCCAGTGCGCCCATAGAAATCAACGCACCGCTGCCTCCCTGATAGCCGCACGCCAGTTCCGCAACCTTCCCTTTCTGCCTCAGTCCCCCATTGACCCCATGCTTTACTACAGGCACGCCGAACATCTGTGATGCCGATGCACAGTATATGTCCTCCCCATTACGGAAGGCCTCCAGCCGCCACTGCTCCCCGGCCAGCCATGCCAGCACCCTCGCCTCAATGGCAGAAAAGTCAGCAACGATGAATTCGTGCCCTTCCTTCGGAACCAGCATCGTCCGGATCAGCTGCGAAAGAATATCGGGTACATTCCCATAGATGGATTCCAAAAGTTCAAACTCCCCCATCTTTACAAGCTCCCTGGCTTCATCCAGTGTGCTGATCTCATTTCTCACAAGATTCTGCAGCTGGATCAGACGGCCGGCCCACCGGTTTGTCTTTGCTGCCCCATTGAACTGGAACAGCCCCCTTGCCCTTCCGTCCTCACAGACGCACCGCTGTGCAGCCTGGTATTTTTTCACACTGGATTTTGCCATCTGAAGCCGGAGTTTCAGCATATCCAGCGCCTCCTGGTCGCAGCCATTCTTATCAAGGTCTGTGATCATTGCCGCCACATCCTTTTTCCCAAGGCTCTCCACCGGAATCCCCCGTTCCTCAAGCCAGTTCTTCAGCTGTGAGACGCTGTTCGGGTTCTCAAGGCCGGTCAGCTCATATGCCCTTTTGCCCATCTCATCCGACAGCATCAGGTCACAGGCAATTGCCATCTCCACCAGTTCCGTATCGATCTGCACTCCCCTGTCATTAATCCTCTGGTCCATATGGTAATAGTCCCACTCCCGATCCGGCATCGGGAATGCCTCCAGCCGTTTTCGAATGTCACGCTCCGTCCTTACATCCTGCAGGCAGTATTCCTTAAACTTCTGCCATCCTGCCGGATCATGCTCCGGCAGGTTCCTTGTCCTGCCGCCGTTGGCCTTAGTCGGCTTACATGGGACGGAAAAATATTTGATCAGGTTCTCTCCTGCTCTGTCCTTCTGCTGCCCTGTCTTTAGCACCTTTGCCGCATTCTTCAGCGCCAGCGGCAAAGAAAGAGAGGCGGCGTGTACCATGGAACACCTCCAGGAATCCGGGTTCAGTACCCGCCCAAGGTAATGCCCGATACAGGTCCGTTCAAACTGTGCGTTCCATGCCGCTTTGATGATATCCGGATCATCAACGGCATCCAGGACTTCCTGCGGGATGCTTTCCCCACAGGCCATATCCACAATCCGCACCTCATCATCATCAAAAGCGTAAGCAAGCAGAAGGATATGGAAATCGCCCTCCACATATTTGTAGACGCCGCATTTGGCCAGGTCTACGTCACTGTAGCTTTCCAAATCGATACTAAGCACACATGGTTTTTCCCTGCTCTTTTCTTTTATCTGATTCATTATCCACCTCCGCCGCATGTAAAAAGGGAGAGAAGGATTCCTCCCGCCCTCCCATGTGTCCCATCTGTCTCATCAAAGGATCAGCTCAGGTAATCCGGCGTGTCATCCCCAAGGACATCCCCGCCGTCATCCTCCAAAGCATCAAAGTCCGCATCCGCCGAAGCCTTCCCTGACAGGCGTTCCCCATCTTTCACAAACTGGATATTCCCAAGACCCGCCGCAACGCCGCGGTTTCCGTTCGCATTGAATGCGTAGAAATTTACGGATACGTTGCAGTAACAGCCGGAATACACCATCATCGGGTCTGTGACCGGCTGCACCCTGCGGTCAACCACCTGCGGGGCATCCTTGCTGGTGGCATTGAGGAAATAGCAGTCCTGATAATTCTCATCATCCGGGCGGTCAATATCACCGTCACGGAGCGGAAGTTTCAGGTTCGGCGGGATCTTACCGCTCCATTTGCGGGTCTTCCCGTCCTCCTTCGCCGCCTCCACCGCTTTCTGGATCTTAGCAATGGTCTTCTTATCCGACTTTGGAATCACGCAGGATACGGAATACTTTTCTTCCCCTCCATTAATTGATTTCGCTTCCCAGATGTTCGCAAAGGAAATGCGGCACGGGATGATCACTTTTGTTGCGCTGAAATTCTTCTGGTTTGCCATAAATGTTTCCCTCCATAATCATTTTTTCTGTTATAAAAGGACGCACAGGACCGGCGAATAAATATACGCCGTCTATGCGCCCTGGATTATTTGTGTGTCTTTGGTGTACGGACTGGAACCCGCTATTCCAGTTCCTCAAATTCATCCCCGGCACTGCTTACGTCCACTGCCGGCCTTGGATCGCTTTCCGGGACAAGTGCCAGCTTTCCGGGAGGCTTGGCCACATACTTTCCAAGGATCTGTGCAAACTTCTTCCTGCCCATCATCTTCTCAAACTCCGTAAGTGTCAGAAGCTCCTGCTTATAGATATCCGTATAACCCTGTTCCTCCGCGGCTTTTATGACTGCTTTTGTGTCAGTAAATACCCGCTTGCTCCTGCCCTCCACCACTTTATAACCGTCCACCGCCACACCATGGTTGATTGCCTCCCCGGATATAAAAGCAAAAACAGACTCTATCCAGGACGAGATACGGTTCAGGGTTGGCAGGACCGCTACCAGTTCCGGGAAACTCACCAGCCCCGGCGCTTTAAATACGGGTGTGGATTCATCCGGATTATAAGGCGCTGTGACATCTGTTTCTTCTGCTGTATCAGCCAGGATGCCGTCATCCAGATCGAGAAATTCTTCCCTGGCAAGCGATAACGCCGCGTCCATACAAGCCCTGCAGACATGTTTTGCCCTGCAGTAATGGCACCATTCCCCCGGATTCTGTTCTCCTTTTCCCTCAAAAGCCATTTTCGCAATGGGCTTCAGCTCTTCGCCCCATGCCAGCAGTTCTTCTTTGCTGCAAGTGAATGTGGAGATATTTTCTATCCTCGGCTGCACAATCGTCATGGAAACTTCCTCTACATCAAAGACATAGTCATAAGCATTTAATGCCCCGCAGCCATATAGCATCAGCTGGCTGTTTCTTTCCGCATCCACATGATGATAGCCGTTCTTGTAATCAATAACGTGCAGTTTACCTTCCGCAGCAATCAGGCAGTCCCCTGTACCGAATCCTTCCGGCACGATATTAGAGAAGTCAAGCCGCTCCTCCACCAGGACCATAGGGTTCAGGCCCTCCCGTTTCAGTTTTTCAACCTGCTCCATGACAAACTGCCTGTAAATTTCCGCATATCCCAGAACTTCTTCCGTATAGAAATCTGACTGCGGCATCTGGACCCGCTCGTGGAGCTCCTTTCTGACAAGGTACTCACAATACTCGTGTACCGCTGTCCCTTCCTCAGCATAGACGGATGATTCATTTGGAAACTGGTCTTCCAGCCGGGCGGATGGTGTGCAGTGCCTCCACCTCTCTGAGCCGGATGCTGTGAGCAGGGCATGTTTCCGCGATGCATGGTCCAGCACGGGGCCGTCCCGCCTGTGTCCTGCAAAGTCCTGTGTCCTGACTGGTTTTACTTCTTTCTTACTCATATTACATTTGGCCCCTCCCTGCCTGTGTATTCCTCATAAGCCCTGTTATATGCTCTTGCCGCATCCTCTTCCGTGGTGAAATATCCGAGCGTTTTCCTCTTTCCGTTTATGGTCAGTCTCGCTGTCCACTTTCCACATCTGTGCATAGTTACTCCACGGAATCTGGATCTTGAATTTTCAGGCTTTAAATGGCGCATTCTCTTATAATCCACCTCCTCTATATCATTAAGGACTGCATATTCTCCCCACATCCTTCTGGCATAATCGTTATATGCGCTTGCAGCGGCAACCTCGTCGTTAAACGCACCGATTGCTATCTGGATACCATCCTTCCTTATCGCCGCTTCCCACAGTTCCATCTTTTTATTCCAATGGACCCCTTTATACTGCGAGGCTGAGTTTTTGAAAGAACCTCTGTTGGCACAATTCTGTGAACGTGTTACCACTCTGAGATTACATTTACGGTTATCCAGCCTATCCCTATTGATATGGTCTATCTCCATTCCTGGCGGGCACGGCATGATCATATGGCTCATGTGTATGGCATCGTTCTTTTGAGTGGATGGATTATATTTAAAAGCCCGCGCATATCCGCTATGAAAGCGCCATTTATATCCACAGATTATGGGGTAATCCACTGCGTCTATTAAAGCTGCCTTCCCGCATGTCAGCGGAATTTGCATAGCAGCATCATTGCCATCCGCTCCGGTCTCCCCCATTTAAAGCCGGGAGATATCCGTCAGGAATGCCTCATACTTTTCAGCAGGAAGGCTGCTGACCCTGTCCACGCCGTAGGTCTTTAAAAGCTGCCCGATCTTTTCGTTGTTGCTGCGTTTCTGCTTGATCTTCGCTACGATGACCCTTGTGATGTCATCCACCGTAACGGCGGATACGTTTTCCTGTTTGTCCTTAGAAGCATCTTCTGTGCCATACTCCTGTTTATTTCCCAGACCAGTGTCAGCACTCCCTGTGCTTTCTACAATATCCGCTCCGCCAGTATCCCCCTGTCTGGTTTCTGCTTCATCTGTGGAACAGGAAACCTCTTCTGCCGCAGCTTTCAATTCCGGGGCAGCTTCTCCGGCCCCGATGCTGTCAAAGAC
Source organism: Lachnospiraceae bacterium (assembly GCA_004556565.1). Taxonomy (GTDB): domain Bacteria; phylum Bacillota; class Clostridia; order Lachnospirales; family Lachnospiraceae; genus Schaedlerella. Next base: position 20,735 of record SFGN01000046.1, read on the forward strand.
CATTGCAATGCCCATGAAAGCGGCCTTCAGTCCCTGGCTGAGTTTTGACGCATCTACCGGAACCAGAATAGTTTTCAGTTTGTCATCTGTCTTCTTCGCCATACGCTTCCTCCTCTTCATCCGCAATGGATACCTCACAATCCCCATTAAAATTCACGGTATCCATACGCTCGTCCATGTGGATATGCAGCTCATGGATTTTCACCCTGATTTCCGGGATAATAACCGGCACAAAATCCTTCTTGCCACCTTCCTTTTTCTTTTCATCCTTCATCCTGCTTTCCTCCTGGATATTATTTTTTATAATTTCCTGCCCCCTGCATTTGCCGGGATAGCGTGTCTGCACATTCCGGTCACCATGACGGCGGTGTGGTCCGCTGTGCTGTGCCCTGCATTTCTTACTCATTGCCTTTTTCCCCCTTCTTATCTGTTCCGGCCATTCCATCACCAAAAATGATTTCCAGCAGTTTCTTAACCGCCTCCATTGCATCCTGAACACCGCAAAGGGGGAATCCCGATCTCAATATCCTCATCCTCTGTGCCTTCTGCCCCGCACGGTTCCTGCCGATCACAGCATTTTTTGCCGGATGCCTTCCCCAGCAGCCCTGCCGATTCCCCAATGGTTCTCACCGGGATTCCCAGCTTCGATGCAAGCGCGATTTCTTCCATCATCCCTTCGGAGATATATTCAGAAAAGCACCACAGTTCATCCGCATCCTTCAGCAGTTCCAGGCCGATGCGCCTTCCGATCTTCCTCTCATCAGCAACCGCATCATCCAGAAACTGTGTGCAGAAAAGATGGCTGCAGAGCGGAACGGCTCCGAGCTTCGCCACCAGCCTGCAGGCTGCCTTTGCCCTTTCAAGGTTGTCCTTCAGCTCTATTTCTGCCCTCTCTGGTTCCTGTGCTTTTGGCCGCAGCGGGGAACAGATATAGATACGCTCCTTACGTTCTTTGCACGCCTCGCATTTATTTTTGTTCATATTGGCCTCCTTCTCATGGCTGCCGCCTTCCCGAAACAGGAAAGCGGCAGATTTGTTGTATTATGGATTTACAGTGCCAATGCTTAAATTACCTTCATGGGCTTATCCTCCTCTCACAGATTTTTGGGAGGTTTCCCTGTGTGCCTGTGGGCTTCTTGAAAAGTTCCTCTCATAAATAGTCGCGGGAGAAGTACAAAATTAAGTAGGTTTCAAAATTTCTTCAGAAAATTTTTACTCAGCCTGTCCTCTGCCCCTAATAATCGGTAAGTAACCGCCGCACGGCTTACGCCAAGCCGCTCCGCAATCTCATATTTTTCAAACCCATAAACATGGTAAAGAATAAATACCTCCCTCTGTTTATCCGTCAGTCTTCCAAGCTGCTCTTTCATAGTTTCTCTGCAAACACACGCTTCCTCCGGGCTTTCATAATAATCTCCGGAAGTCCAACTCTGCCCTCTCTTCTCCTCCGTTTCATCTTCATCCCACAAGTCCTTTTTTGCCCCTTTGCGGTCAAACTGGCGGTTCATGCTGTTTTTCTCCACCTGATGCCCTCCTCTGACCATCACTGCCATGAACCACGGCTGCGCCCCAAAGAAAGACTCATCCAGAGTATCCGTATCAGCCATGTACTCCTTTTCCCTGTCGCCAAGCTGTACAAAGCGGTAAGTAAAAGAGCTGCAGTCTGCCAGCCAGAGAACCGCAGTTCCAGTACCGTTGGCATAGACCGCATAACCATTTCTGTATACCTTGCAGTCTCCATTCTCCGTCTCCGCAATTGGCGCTCCCGCGTTTTCACGCAGGTTCTTAGCAGTTGGTGTCTTTTGCGCTTTCTCAGCCTGTCCAATCATCTCCAGCAGCTTATTTAATGTGGTTTCCTCAGTTACGATAATTCTTTCATCCTTCATGGTCTTGTCCTTTCCGCCTGGAATGCGGTCTGGGCAAAGGCGCTCATAAAGATCTATAGCGGCAGAAGTTCCATAACGAAAAAAAAACGCCATGTCACTCTTTCGGAGTACACAGCGGCTGACACAATCCGGCTAAAACGGCACAAGGGTTCTGCGGTATACCCCTATACACCCTTTCCCCATGCCGGCGGCTTATTTCCAAGCCGATGGCAGAAGTAAAAAGCTGTATGAGAACCTTTGCCCTTATGCATTTACTAGTATAAGCCACATTAATTAACTTTATGATTCTGTGTAACAATCCTGATTCTGTTCCTTACCTTTTCTTTTGGTAGGAATAGGTGCACGTTTCCCC
>SFGN01000007.1 GCA_004556565.1 Lachnospiraceae bacterium
TTTTTATTCACTTGATAGGTGAAAAGCAATATTCAGTTAAAAAACAGTAACTATGCGGTTTTTAGCCTTCTTCTTGGCTGTGTCGTGAATAATCTAGGTGAATGTATCATTACTTATTATATTTATTTGTAAAATAAATATATGCATCCTCCAATGTTGCCGGAACAGCCATACATTCCAACTCTGGCGGTGTTTCAGAAATCACTCTTAGTTGTAATCCTCCTTCAACATATTGTTTTGACGTAATGCGATACTTACGTTCTATATCTCTTGCCTTATTTTCATCAGGCACTTTGCAAATCCAGATTTTTCCCTGTGCTTCTTCTGACAAGTCTTTCATAGAACCCGCATATAAGAAACTACCTTTGTGCATAATCGCAAGTTGGTTACAGGTAGCAGCCAAATCTTCCACCACATGAGTTGAAAACAAAACCGTTCTGTTTTCAGAAAAATCTACTAACAAATTGCGGATGCGAATACGTTCCTCTGGATCTAAACCGGTAGTCGGCTCATCCACAATTAAAAATTCCGGTTCATTTAAAAGCGCCTGCACTAATCCTACCCGTCGTTTCATGCCGCCTGACAACTGTTTCATTTTCTTTTTCCGGTGTTCTGCAAGACTGGTCTTTTTCAAATAATATTCTATTCGTTTCTTGCACTCTGCTTTTGGAACACCTGCCAAATCACCCATATACTCTAAACACTCCTGAACAGTCAAATTAGGATAAAGTTCAATTTCCTGTGGCAGATACCCTATTTTTCTCTGAATTTTTTCATAGTTTCCTTCACTATATAAAATCCCGTCCAATGTGACCGTTCCACTTGTAGGCTTAAGTACAGTAGTTAAAACCCTCATCAAAGTTGTCTTTCCTGCTCCATTTTCTCCCAATAATCCGAAAATTCCATTCGGTATATTTAAATTCGCATGATTGATTGCTGTCACACCATTTTTAAATCTTACTGTTAAATCCTCAATATGAATACTCATAAACTTACCCTCTCTTTCTAACTATTTTCGGCAATACTACCAATAAAATCAATCCAATACCAATACACAAAGCTTTCCCTTGCAGCCATGTAACATCAGCAGTATTTTCTATATCTCTAAAAGCATAGGAAAACAGATTCCATGCCCCAAAAAATTTATCTCCTCCCGTGGAATTTGTTGCTACCCATATCAGAAGGCAGCTTCCAATCCCCATCCACATATTGCGAAAAAGCATAGACAATGTATTGACCAATATTCCCCAAAAGAAAATGGTTACTACAATCGCTAAAAAATAGGTAATAAACTGAAGTATTTCACTTTCCGTTGCCGGATGTGTAACTGGTTTTTGAAACACAAAAAACAATCCGTAACCTAAAACAGCAAGCAGTAATAAAAAAACTTCCTGTATCATTATTCGCTGCATGATGGAGCAAATTCTCTTTCTTATTGGATACAGCCTATGGATTTCTGATCGCTTGCTTGTAATTTCCTGCACATAAGTGTCCGCACAAAAAACAGCAGTCAATATAGCAAAAGGTGCCTCAATGGAAAGTCCTATTTCATTTGTGAATACAACCCCACGTATCAAGCTTAAAATCACAACAAAAGATACTGCATAAGCAATCTTATAAAACGGCAGAACAATCTTCATTTCCTTCTTCATTTACATCCGCCTCCTCTTCCAAATCTGTATTGAAATCAGAATAATCACTACCGATGCTAAAATAAGTAAACTCTGATTTAAAAATGCCATTGGCGGCGGTGTCGTATCGAAAAGCTGATCGGGGAATCGAACCATAATCGCAAAAGGTCTTCCCCAATATCCATAAACTCCTTCCGCATTTCTTCCGCCCATATTGGAATATACCATGTAAAGAATCAGAAGCGGCACTCCCGGAAGTGGATTTTTAAATATGAGTGAAATCAATGTATATACACTTACAATCATCAGCATATTGGGAAGTATATAAAGTACAGTAGACACTATAAAATCCCAGAACCGCACTTCAAACCCACTGTCTTTTGTATAAATAACACACAATGCCCAAAATAATAGATTTATAATAGTCAGAGCAATCAAACAAATTGCAAATCCTGCGCTTACTTTTCCCAATACATACTTTCCGGCAGTGATCGGTTTCGTGTGAAGCAATTCATAAGTATGCTTTTTCGTATCCTGTAAAAACAGAACCGCTAACATAATTGTTGCAAAAAAACACATAAACAACCCTGCAAAATCAGCAAATTTTCTTGAGTAATAAAAAGAAAACGCCTTATTTTTCATTTTTTCGTTCAGATATGTGTTGATTTCTTCTGGTGTTCCTTTGTAATAGGCACTATCTTCGTACATATATCTTGCACTATACCAATCATATTTTTCCTCCAGATATACGAATGCTTCTTCTAACTCCATATCAACAAGTTTGCTCATTTCGGATTGTGCCTCTAAATTAGACATTTCTAGTTCATCAATTAGTGCTTGTTTTATCTGTCCACTCCATATTTCTCGATGTTTTTCAGGATTCGCAGGAATATATCCTTCATAAACATCTCCTAAGCGAACTGTATCAGGATAATTATTGACAATTTTCTCGCCTTGCCCTAAATAATGTGTGGTTAAATATGGACTTGTCGTATTAAACACACCATAAATCACAAGCAGAATACCTACCCAAAATAACGGTCGCTTTAGATAATTCTTAATCTCTCTTTTAAAAATAGCAATCATACGTTTGCCTCCTTTCCTTGTTATAGACATAATAAAATATAAATCACAACAAAAAGACAACAGCATAAAAAATCGGACTGCTTATGCAATCCGATGAAATACTGCTGTTATTACAGCGCCACTCTGTTTTTCATTTTCTATTAGTAACTGTCCGCCATGCTTTTCACAATACAATCTACTGATATACATGCCCATTCCTGAATGTTTCAAACTGTCTTTCACATTTTGCTGATAAAAAAGCTCTGTTGCCTTTTGCTTGTCTACTGTAAAACCCACTCCATCATCCTTTACTCTGATTTGTAATTCAGAACAAGTAAGGAGAACTTCCATTTCCACTTTTGTTTTAGCATAACGAAAGGCATTTGACAAAAGGTTTTCTATAACTTCTAAAATCACTTCCTTATCTCCCGAAAATTTTTCTGCTGTTTCCACACATTCTAATTCGCATCTCTTTCCAAATTTTTTCTCAAACACATTCAACTCTGCCTGTATATCTATTTCTAACTGCATACTTGTAATTTCTTCTACCACTAACTCCCTTGTATCTAAACTGCTCATCTTCCTCATTGTTTCTACAAATGTATCCATGCGTTCAATCTGTTTTTTACTCTCATTTACCATACCTAAGGCTCGATCCATATCTATCTCTTCTTCAGGAAGATATTCTGAAAGCATTTCCTGATACCCCGCCAGTACAGATAGCGGTGAACGGATATCATGTGCAATCGCTGCTCGCAAAGCCTTTTCTTCCTCAATTATTTTCCATAATTGATGGTTATTTTCTGCAAGCTGCTCCTTCATCCGTTCAAATTCCTCGCACAATCTTCCCATTTCATCCTTATTTTCATAGGTAATATGAAAATCCAAATTATTTCGACCAACTTGTTGTGATGCCAGTTCTAATTCTTCAATGGGATTTTTTAATTTATGCTTATAAAAAAGAAACACTGCTATGATATTGCCTACCACAGACACAATAAGTACTGTAAACGTCTGAAGGAAGTCACATATCTCTGATACATGATAATCAAATTTTTTCATTTCATAAGAATTCGGTCTCGGAACATCTGTCAAATACTTTCTACCGTCACCTTCAGCCATTTCAAAATACTTTTCTTGATCTACGTATTTCCACCAAATGTCATCTTGTATAGTTGCTGCCATTCGCATAATCAATGCCGAAAGATAAAAACTAACTATCAAACTGACTATCATATATAAGACAATGGTTTTTCTTAACGAAAGATTTTTTATTTTTTCCATTTATATCCCATCCCCCATACTGTTTCAATATATTCATGTTTTGTATATCGTTTTATTTTATTACGAATTCTACGGATTAGTTCAGTCACTACTCGACTATCTCCTTCTGTGTCATATCCACTAATCTTTTCATAAATACGTTCTTTATCAAAAACCATTTCAGGATTCATGGATAAAAATTCTATAATCTCATATTCTAATTTAGTAAGCTCTAAAGCATTCCCTTTAATATGTGCACATTTACTGGCATAGTCAATTACTAATTCTCCATAAAACCTTTGTTCTTTTTTCCTATGTAAACGTTCTTCACGTTTCAAATGAGCAATAATTCTGGCATCTAATTCTTTCAAACTGAATGGTTTTAAAACATAATCATCGCCACCAGACAACAATCCCATTACTCGATCCTGTTCTTCTACTTTTGCGGTCAAAAAAATAATCGGACAGGAAACCATATCTCTGATTCTTCTGCACACTTCAATTCCGTCCATTCCCGGCATATTTACATCCAATAAAATAATATCGGGATTTACACTTATCTTTTCCATTGCTTCTATGCCATTTTCTGCAATAATCACTGTATAATTCTTCAATGTAAAGTATTGATTCAGCATTTTTAGCAATTCTCTATCATCATCAACCATTAAAATTTTATATTTCATTACGATTACCTCTGATTCCATCATGCTTAAATTATAGTATAGTTCATAAAAAACAACAAATAAACAATCGTTTTAAAAAAGCCCGATCATCACCGAGCTTTTTCATCATGAATCAGATTCTATCGAAACTATTTCTTTCTCCTTATACATCTTATACACACTATCCGTTTTATCTTCACCTCACCTCATAAACAACCTTCACAAAAACACCTCTTTTGTTACATCTATATGTACCGTACTTTTGCTGATTCCAAACTGTTTTGCCGTCTGCCGTACTGTCGCATTATTTTCTATGATATATCCGGCAATCTCCACGGCCCTTTCTTCAATATAATCTTTCAAAAGAATCCCCTGCACAAATTATTTTTTACAATCTATGCAGTAATCCTTTCCATTATGCGGACACTCAAATTCTTAATTAACTGCTATAATTTTAATCCACATCCGATTTACATTCATTTCTACCCATACAGAATATTCCTGACCCATAACCGGCGGGCGAATATAAAAAACACGCTTTTGAAGTATGCTCTTTGCGTTCTCGCAAAGGGGTCTGCATTCAGGTCGGATGAACTGCTATTCTTTCTTTAAATATTTCTCAAAATACCTTTTGGATGATACATGATAGGGGATTATACATTATTTTTCTTTTTATATTCTTCACCCCACGTCCACATGGCATCCAGCACAGGTTTCAGACTATATCCTAATTCTGTCAGCGTATATTCAACACGGGGCGGTACCTCTGCATAAACTTTGCGGGTCAGCAAGCCACTCTCTTCCAACTGTCTCAGCTGTGCTGTCAATACTTTTTGTGTCACATGTCCGATTGATTTTTTTAATTCACCAAAGCGTTTTGTTCCAGGCAACAGATCTCTAAGGATTAACACTTTCCATTTATCACTGATCAATGTTAATGTTGTCTCAACAGGGCAATCCGGTAATTCTTTCGCCGGAGTAGCTGCTATTGTTTTAATGAGTAACCACTCTTCTATGCACTCTTCTATGTAAACTTCGTCTTCATTTCTCAGCTTCTCTTCCTCTCTCAGATTCTCTTCATTTCTCAGCTTCGTTTCTCATCCATCCACTTCAGCAGGATATCAATGGCTTGTTTTGAAGCGCCGCTTTTCTCTTCATGAAGCAGATCATGACGTGCATTCGGTAAAAGATGAACCTCTACCTTCTTTAATCCTGCCTGGTCCATTCCTTTTTTGACCCGCCGGACTCCTTTTCCGAAATCACCTACCGGATCATTCTGACCGGACAACAACAGAATCGGAATAGTTTTATCCCATTTTTCATATGTACTCTTTTTCCCGGTTCTTCTCATGGCATCCAGCAATTGATAGAACAACCCTGCTGAAATGTGTTTTCGGCATAAAGCATCTTCAGAATACGCAGCAAGCTGTTTTTCATCTGCACACAGCCAATCATACGGTGTTGTATTGGGTGCAAATTTCTGATTATAATTTTCAAAGGACATTTTATCCACTAAAGGTGTTGAGCTGTCAAACCCATGCGATTTGATTTCCTTTTTTATAATCTGCATCAATATAGTAAGTATAAATCCCGGTTGATCGCCGGTTCCCATAATCACCGCACCTGCTATATTATCATGATAAATGCTCAGATAATCACGCAGCAGAAATGAGCCAAGCGAAAAACCCATCATAAAATGAGGAATATTAGGAAAACGATTTTCTATTTCCTGATAAAACAGATGCATATCCCGGATGCTTGCATCCCAGCCTCCTTCTCCAAAAGACGCACATGCCGGATTCCCGCCATTGCAGCCGTGTCCCCGTAAATCAAATCCGGCAACTGCAATGCCTTGCTCAGTCAGGGCTTCTGCCAGTTTTTCGTACCGACCTATATGTTCTGTCATTCCATGAGAAATCTGCAGAACCATACCCGGCTTTTCATCAGACATCCATATTTTCCCGTGCAGTGATACATGATTTTCTCCTGTTTTAATATTTTCCACTTTCATATTACATTTCTATCCTTTCTCATTACTGTTCAAACCGGCTTTTGTCACTCCGGCTGCTATGTCCGTTACCTATGGTATTATTATCAGTGTAACATAACTGTTCTGATTCCGCCACAGCCCAATCCTAATAAGACTCTATCTCTTATGTTTCCGGCCTTCCACATAGAATACTTCTCCTGTCTCAATACAATAAGCTGCAAGATTTCCACCGAACACACAGCCGCAGTCAACAGCAATATGCCCATTGCCGCAATATACCTTTGGCTGACGGTCCGCTCTTATAAGAACTGTCGGGGTATGCCCGGTTATGACATACACGTTATCCTCTTCAAAATATGGTTTGCTGTAATCCGGTCTGTGGAAAATAAAATCCGTGAAATTATATTCATACAATTCTTTTCCTTTTTCATAGCCATGGATTCCTGCATGGACTAAAACATAGCGCTTTCCCTTATCTTCGAGCTCCTGATACAAAAAAGCATCCTCCAGATATTCCAGGATATCCCGTTGTTCACGGCGGGTCAGCTTTGTAAACTGACTCAACGTAATTTCACCGCCGTCCTGCATCCAATTTATATAATCCATCAGGTCGTCTTTCGACAAATAATTTTCGCAATTTTCTTCCGTTATCTCAACAAACAGCTTTCGCATCACTGTAAGCATGATAAAATCGTGATTACCGAGAATGTAGGTCACGTTCACTCTCGACATCATATCAGCAATTACCTTTACCGGCTCAGGCCCTCTGTCCATCGCATCGCCCAGCACATACAGCTCGTCCGCATCTGAAAAATGAATTTTCCTCAGCAGTTTCATATACTCATCATAACAGCCATGTACATCACTTATAACATATCGCATCTGCAGCATCCTCTCTTCTGTACAGTTTTTTCCAGCAGTGTTTTCAGATAATCTTTCACAGCTTTCGAATCAGTTCTTTCAATTCATTCTCCCAGTCTGCCCTTTGATTTTTTGCTTCCTTCAACATTAAATTTCCCTCACCGAAATAAACAAACAACTTATATTTAAAGGGAATCAATGTGATCGTATCCGTCACAGCAGCACATTTTTTGCTTCTTTCCGATGATTTTTCAAAAATACCGTTACCTGATTGGAAGAATCGCAGGTTGCCAGCAGCACATCCTCCACCCTGTCAGCCCCTTGAACTTTGATCTGATTTTTTAACCACTTCTGATCATTTCCTGTATGGCGCAGATTTTGTTCCATGATCTTTCCGTCCATAATTACATTTGCCACCATATAATCCTGCTGCGGGGCAAGGTTCATGTCAGACGGAGTTGCCGGGCGGTCCGATACCTTTGGAAGAAAGCTTATCTTTCCGTTTTCCTCCAGAATCGCTGTTTCCAGCTTTGATACGTCAAAATATCCGTTCACCCTGCACTGCACCAGAAATTCTGTCACATCAATCTTTGATTTTTTCAGCTTTTCATAATAGAGTTCCCCGTGATTCATCAGTACCAGCGGAGCTCCTTCTATCACACTCCGGGCTTTAACGGATTTTGAACTGATCCATGATAAAAGAAGTGCCGCCAGAGCATAGACAACCATTGCTATCAGCGGCTGAATATAATTTTCTTCCAGAGAAGTAGCCATTTCCGCCGCAATTGATCCAATTGTAATACCATTAATATAGTCAAACATGCTCATCTGGGACATCTGGCGGTAGCCCATTAGTTTTGTAAGTATAAAAACTGTAATAATCGATCCTAAAGAAAGGGCAATGACATAAAGTATTTCTCTCATAATTCCTCCCGAATATTCTGTCTCGCAGTTAATTCTGATTACTGCCCTTAGTATACCGGGAATCTCATGAATCTATACATTGACAAAATGTATAGATTCATAATACTCTCTTGCCGCATGTTGTCACTGCCGCCTGCTTTTACTTCTGAAAATATCATTATTTATTATAGAATCCGTATTATCTGTTCGTAAAGCAGAAATTCTGTTCTTTCGTATCTTTCCAGTAACCGAAATCACCACAGATAATAACATAATCTTCTTTGCTCATTTCTTTTTGCTCCGGAAATATCTCCGTGCTGAAACGGCGATAGTCTCCGCGGCAGTCACCTGTAACAAATATCATAACCGTTCTCCCCCTCCTTTTCATCATCCGGCCGCTGCAGGTTCACAAACAGACTCTTTCTCATATAATATCATAAAACCTGTAAAATTTTTTTACATTCAGGAAAGATTTATTGCTTGAAATTTAATGTTTGTTCAAGCAACGCCCGACTAACGTTTTGATTGAGTTGATTGATTTTTATCATATTTTCATTTTTGTGTTGACAATACTTTTACACTGCATTATAATAAAGCAAAAATAAGAACCGATGAGCAAGAGTAGTAACCTTGACAGTGTATTCCCAGAGAGCTGCGTACCGGTGGAACCGCGGCAATATTAGTGAAGGCGAATGGACTTGTGAGGGCAAACTGAAATCAGCAGACCAGATAATATACTCCATATAAAATATATTTTAATTTTACATCTGCTGACGTAGGGGCGACGGCTTCCAACCGTTATCCTGGAACGTGTATGGTTGTACATGGCTGAGTGCATTCTGATACAGAATGAATTATAGGTGGCACCGCAGGAACAATTCCTGTCCTATCAAACAAGATAGGACGGGTTTTTTTATTTTCCGAAACAGTTATAACGGATAGAATATCCTGAAAAGCCACTTTACACAGCAATAAAGAACCTTAACAGTCGGTCACAACATTTATTTCATATTAGGTTTATATTAGGAAATTTGAAAGGAAGGTAAAAAAACATGACAGACACAACAAAAATCCCTTACAAAATTTATCTGGAAGAAAATGAGATGCCAACACAGTGGTACAATGTACGGGCCGATATGAAGAATAAACCTGCACCGCTTTTGAATCCGGGCACGTTAGAGCCTATGACCGCAGAGGAACTCCGCCACGTATTCTGCGACGAACTGGTAAAACAGGAGCTTGACGACACAACACCTTATTTTGATATTCCACAGGAGATTCAGGAGTTCTATAAGATGTACCGTCCGTCTCCGCTTGTACGTGCATACTGCCTGGAAAAAGCACTTGGGACTCCGGCAAAGATTTATTATAAATTTGAAGGAAACAATACTTCCGGAAGCCACAAACTGAACTCTGCAATCGCTCAGGCTTATTATGCAAAGAACCAGGGCCTGAAAGGCGTTACGACAGAGACAGGTGCCGGCCAGTGGGGTACAGCCCTTTCAATGGCATGTGCTTATCTTGGTCTTGATTGTAAAGTATATATGGTAAAATGCTCTTATGAGCAGAAACCTTTCCGCCGTGAAGTAATGCGTACTTATGGTGCAAATGTAACTCCTTCTCCATCCAACACAACAAATGTAGGACGTAAGATTCTTGCAGAACATCCGGGAACGACCGGAAGTCTTGGCTGTGCGATCTCAGAAGCAGTTGAGGATGCAACCACACATGAAGGATATCGTTATGTTCTCGGTTCCGTGCTTTCACAGGTATTGCTTCATCAGTCCGTCATCGGTCTGGAGGCCAAAGCTGCCATGGATAAATACGGCGTGACTCCGGATATCATCATCGGATGTGCCGGAGGCGGCTCCAACCTGGGTGGTCTGATTTCTCCGTTCATGGGCGAAAAACTGAGAGGCGAAAAGGATTATAAGTTCATTGCTGTAGAACCGGCAAGCTGCCCGAGCATGACCCGCGGTAAATATGCATATGATTTCTGTGATACCGGAATGGTGTGCCCGCTTGCAAAAATGTACACCCTGGGAAGCGGATTTATCCCGTCCCCGAACCACGCCGGAGGTCTTCGCTACCACGGCATGAGTTCCGTACTCTCTCAGCTGTACGATGACAAATTAATTGATGCTGTGGCAGTTGAGCAGACCGCAGTATTCGAAGCAGCAACACAATTTGCCCGCATCGAAGGAATCCTTCCTGCACCGGAAAGCAGCCACGCAATCAAGGTAGCTATCGACGAAGCATTAAAATGCAAAGAAACCGGCGAAGAAAAGACTATCCTCTTCGGACTCACCGGAACCGGATACTTTGACCTGTATGCTTATCAGTCATACAATGACGGTACTATGAGCGATTACATTCCGACAGATGAAGACCTTGCAGTCGGATTCGCAGGACTTCCGAATGTAAATAAATAATCTGTGGAGATTATAGAACAGATAGCACTGTCACAACATCAGGCGGCACGGCAATTCCGTGCCGCCTGTTCTGCTTTTACAATCCATTAATCCTGCATCTGGAATTGCTGCCTTTTTCATACGTCGGACGTGTGTACTATTTCTTTTAACATTTTCGTATTCAATTGCAATCTATCAGCAAATAAGATAGAATAGGAAAGGCAAATATAAAATAACTCTATGTGGGGGAAATACTCATGAAGCGTGAAAGTTTTCAATCCAGACTTGGCTTTATCCTGGTAAGTGCAGGATGTGCCATCGGAATCGGGAATGTATGGAAGTTCCCATATGTCGCCGGAGAGAACGGCGGCGGTATTTTTGTTTTATTTTATCTGATCTTCCTTGCAATTATGGGAGTTCCCGTATTGACTATGGAATTAGCGGTCGGCCGAGCCAGCCGCAAAAGTGCTGTGCAGGGCTATAAAGCTCTGGAAAAACCGGGGAGCAAATGGCATATCCACGGATGGTTCTGTATCATCGGATGTTATCTGCTGATGATGTATTACACGACAGTTTCCGGATGGATGCTGAATTACTGTGTAAAATTTGCCTCCGGGGCATTTAATGACATAGATTCCGCAGGCGTAGACACAGTCTTTAGAGAAATGCTCGCGAATCCGGGTGAAATGATGTTCTTTATGGGTCTGACTGTAATCTTCGGATTTCTCGTATGTAACGGCGGTCTGAAAAACGGTCTGGAGCGTGTCAATAAGGTTATGATGCTCTGCCTTCTGGGGCTGATCATCCTGCTTGCCCTCCACAGCCTGACACTGAGCGGTGCGGGAGAGGGGCTGCGGTTCTATCTGTTCCCGGATATTCAGCGTGCAGCAGAAAGCGGCCTTGGAAAGATTATCACCGCCGCCATGAATCAGGCATTTTTCACATTAAGCCTTGGTATTGCGGCGATGGAAGTTTTCGGGAGCTATATGTCCAAAAACAATTCCCTGACCGGAGAATCTATCCGCATCTGCTGCCTGGATACCTTTGTCGCTTTAATGTCCGGCCTTATCATTTTCCCGGCATGCTTCAGCTTCAATGTGCAGCCGGATCAGGGACCATCTCTGATTTTCATCACACTGCCGAAGGTCTTCATCAACATGACCGGCGGCCGCCTGTGGGGTACCCTGTTCTTCCTGTTTATGACATTTGCAAGCTTTTCAACTGTGACTGCGGTTTTTGAAAATCTTCTTGCAAGCTGTATCGATAATTTTGGCTGGACGCGGAAAAAATCCGTGATTACAAACTGTATTTTCATCCTGATCGCCAGCCTTCCGTGCCTGCTCGGATACAATGTGCTCAGCGGTGTTCGTCTGATCGGCGGACGCGATATTCTGGACAGCGAAGATTTCATCGTAAGTAATCTCCTGCTTCCGCTCGGTTCATTAGTCTATCTTCTGTTCTGCGTGAGCAAATGGGGTTGGGGCTTTGACAATTACCTCAGAGAAACCAACACCGGAGAGGGCTTGAAAATGCCGCGGGCACTGAAATATTACTTCCAATTCGTCCTTCCGGTGCTGATTCTTGTAATTCTGATACAGGGACTGCTTTAATTTCGCAATCTTTGAATATGCAATAGAAAAGAACAATTTTACATTTTATAAAACACCGGACGCTGTGCTTTACGGAACACAATGTCCGGCGTTTATGTTAAAATGAAATTACCCAGTCGTCCTCTGCAAAATAGGTAAATCCTCTGTTTTCCTCCCCGTCAGGAATGGATACAGACCATATTACCTCGCCTTCTTCATTAAAAGCAGTTATTGCTACACCACGCAAATCTGTGAATCCTTCCAGATTATCCAGCCAAACTCGTTCTCCCTTCCTGAAAGGTAATTCATCAGCCCTTTGACATCCTCCACTCGTATTAGCAGTTGATATCTGAATATATGTTACGCCTTCTTCTCCAATGGTTAAATAGAATTTTATATTTTCTTCATAGTATGTACGATCAAAAGATGCAATAGCTGACTGAGAATCTACATTGCGAAATGAAATAATCCCCATATTTCCGATCAGATTGAAGGCTGTTAGCGCACAACTCTCAAAATCTTTTTTTTGTACACTCCCTTCACCATCAAGATAAACAATCAGCTCGTATGGCTTTGCACTGGTCTGAAGTTCTATGGATGAATAAATATACCCCGCCGGATAAGGCAGCTGTTGTGCTATCGCAGATACTTTTGGTGCATCACCAATATAATCTGTACGGTACTGTTCTAAATCAGGTGGATCAACAATTCCGGTGTCAAAACGGTCCTGCTTAGGATTTGTCAGGAAACAAACAGCAATGACAACGCCGGCTGTAACTGAAAGCATAGTAATCCAAAACGCAGGTTTCTTGTAGTTCATTATGGATTTCACCCTTTCTTTGACCCTGACTTCTCCGAATGCCAGAGGGCAGGCGGCAATCATGTGACGGTTGACACTGCATGATACAAGTACCTGCGTATAGTCTGCTCTCTGTTCATTGTCCAGATCTTTGATTACCTTTTCATCGCAAGCCAGTTCAATATCACGACACAGCAGCACATATGCCAGCCACATCAAAGGGTTGAACCAATGAATCATCAGCAGCAGGAAACCAAGCGGCTTCCACCAATGGTCTTTACGATGGATATGCGCCTGCTCATGGGCAATAACATATTGAAGATCCTGTTCATCCATTTTAAAAGGTAAATAGATTCTTGGCCGGACAATGCCAAGCACAAACGGAAAGCTTACATTTTCACTCTGGAAAATGTTATTCCGATACAAAACACCCGTTGCGATCTTTTGATGCAGATGCCAATAACTGACAGCAGTATAGACTGCCAAAATCAGAATTCCAATGATCCAAACGATCGTAAGAATCATAAGTACATGAAAACCATTGTCTGCCGGTACGGTAACGCCTTCAAAATACCGATCTCCCAGATAGTCATTCACCCGATTATCCACCGGCGCTATACCTGTCTGAATCTCGAAACCCGGTCCGGTAAGAACTTTCCCCGGTATTGTCTCGGCACTTGGTATAAGACTGAATGTACTCTCAATCGTGAAAGGGTTAAGCAGTCTGACGGCAACAATACCCCAGAGTAATACGCTGACCCACTTAGATGTCTTCTTCAAAATGAGCCTTAGTGCCAGCACCGCGAGAATGAGCCAGCTTGCTGATATACTTATGTTGATGATTTTCAAAAAAAGTTCATTCATCACGAGCCTCCTTTTCTAATGCGGTCAATCATACTCTGAATCTCATCAAGTTCATCTTCAGAGATGTTCTGATGCTTCGTAAATGCTGCAACAAAGGCGGGAAGTGAACCTTCAAACTTCTTCTTAACCAGTTCGTCGATCTCGGAAGCCTGGGCTTCGTCCTTAGAAACCAGAGAAGTCACCGTACCATTTTCATTTTTTAGGACTCCACGCTCTTCAAGGCGCTTAATGACAGTGTAAGTAGTGGTCCGTTTCCATCCCAGCCGCTTCTGGCATATTTTTACAAGTTCTGCTGCCGTTATCGGTTCAGACTCCCACATGATCAGGCAAAAACGATATTCACTTTCAAAAATCTTAGGAATTTCCATATGCAATCCTCCCTTTGTCTAATACATTAGACTTTCTTTTTATAGTCTAACGCATTAGACAGAGGAAGTCAATAAGGACGTTCTTTATTCATAGAAATTTAAGAAAGCAATCTAAAAAGCCACAGCTGTGACTCAGCCATGGCTCTTCAAACCAGAAAGACTCTTTTCATATGTCCCTATACAGGCACAAACAGATTCAATGCAGAGGATAACTCATTCAGCCTGATTTTTCTTCTCACGTCTCTTTTCCTTCAACATCCTGAACAGGTTCTTAATCCCCATAACACAAAATATGATTACTCCACAGAATATAAATAGAAATCCTGTCGGCAATAAATAGACATTCCCATGCAGTATCCCGGCCGAATCTATGTATCATTTCATGCATCCGAAATTCATGTTATCATTTAAAAAGATATCGGCAGAAACGCTGCTATAACCGCAAACACGACTGACGGCAGCAGGTTGGCAACACGCACCCTTTTTCCCCATACCAGATTCAGTCCCACGCAGAAAATCAGAATAGAGCCGATCACCGAGAGATAGCTCATTGCCAGATCGGTCATGATCGGCTTCAGCAGAGTCGATAGTAATGTTATAGAACCTTCAAACACAAACACAGGTATTGCTGAAAATACACAGCCTTTTCCGAGGGAGCATGTCATGACTATTATAATGATCAGATCCAGAATCGCTTTTGTTGCCAGTATCGTCCAGTCTCCCATAATGCCATCCTGAATAGCCCCGACGATTGCCATTGCCCCGATACAAACGGTCAGAGATGCGGTCACAAAACCATTCACAAAATTCTTATCCTTCGCATTTCCGGTTTTTATCTTAAGCCATTCACCAAACCTCTCAAATGCATTTTCTATATTGATGATCTCTCCTGCAAGACCGCCCAGCGCAAGGCAGATCACGACCAGCATAGACCGACTGCTGCCTAAAGCCCCGTCTTCAATTTTCAGCATTCCCTCCATAGCACCGGCAATACCAATAAACAGAACGCTGATGCCGCAGGCCATCGTCAGCGTTTCCTGATGACGTTCTTTCAATAACTTTCCGCAGAAATGCCCGATCACGCCTCCAAGCACAATTCCTGCAGTATTAATAATTGTCCCTAATCCTATCATTTGTAAATACCTCGAGCACTGTAATTTGCCCATATATTGTAACTGAGGTGTTTTTCTTTATTGCTGTTAACGCTCTTCTCTGAAATATGGCAGTCCGAGACTCGCAGGCGGCTGATTCTCCCGCTTGCTTCTCATACTGGTAACTACCAGAACCAACAGAGTAACCACGTAAGGAATCATCTTGTATAATTCCTGGTACTCCATATGATTCATACCGGTAGGGATGTACAAATACAAAATGTAAAGCCCGCCGAACAGGAAGGATGCAAGCACACTCAGGTTTGGACGCGATCGCGAGCCAGCCTCTGTCACCAAAGGCATCATTGGACCATACGCCGCAGGCATAATCCATGACATAATAGAGTCCGCCCAGACCTGCAATCATACATCCAATGCAGGTAGCCATGTATTTATACTTTGTCACATTAATCCCGGCAGCATCAGCAGTGTTAGGATTTTCACCTACAGCCCTCAGATGAAGTCCCCTGCGTGTATGATTCAGGAAATAGGAAGCAACCAGGGCAATTGCCACTCCCAGATACGCCAGAAATCCATAGGATAAAAACAGCTTTCCGAACCATCCCAGTTTTCCTGCAAATGGAAGTGTTTTACTGAAATATGCGCTTGTATTGCTGAGCGCAATAGAAGGTACGTCACTGGCAACCAGCTTAATCAGAGAACCACCAAAGAAATTTCCAAATCCCACGCCAAAAGTGGTCATTGCAAGACCTGTCACGTTCTGATTTGCCCGCAGCGTCACCGTGAGGAAACAATACAGCAACCCCATCAGCAGGGAACCTAGCAGACAACAACCCACAGGAATCAGAATTGCAAGTACCGGATTCATGGCAGAAGCACCCGCCACGGATCTCTCATAGAAAAACGACCCGATTACTCCGCTGATAGCACCTACATACATGACACCCGGAATTCCCAGATTCAGATTGCCGGATTTCTCGGTGATAATTTCTCCGGTACTGCCGTACAGAAGAGGAATTCCCTGCACAACCGCTCTCGGAATAAATGCAAGTAAAAAACTCCACATAATTACTTCGCCTCCTTTTCTGCTTTTTTACGGAACTGGATCCGATAAGAAATGAAAAATTCACATCCGATGATAAAAAACAAGATGATACCGGTCAGGATATCTGAATAAGAATGGTTCAGTCCGAAGGCTGTGGAAATTTCGCCGGCTCCCCGATCCATGAATACGATCAGGGCACTGGAAAATATCATGATCAGCGGATTAAATTTTGACATCCAGGACACCAGAACAGCCGTAAAGCCCTGTCCTCCTGCAATGGTCGTAGTCACGGTATGATTGATTCCGCCTACCAGCAGAAGGCCTACCAAACCGCATATAGCACCGGAAATCACCATCGTCCGGATGATAATCTTCGGCACCTTGATGCCTACATATTTCGCTGTATTCTCACTTTCACCCACAACGGAAATCTCATATCCCTGTTTACTGTAATTTAAATATATATACATGAATATCGTGATAATCACAGCCACCAGAATTGTCAACAAATATTTAGACCCGAAAACCTGCGGAAGCCATCCCGCGTTGGAATTCTGGTTGATGATACCGATTTTTCCGGACCCCTTCGGTACTTCCCAGACAATCGTAAAGAATGCCACAAGCTGCGTCGCAATATAGTTCATCATCAATGTAGAAAGCGTCTCATTTGTATTCCATTTCGCCCTGAAAAAAGCAGGAATAAAGCCCCAGGCAGCTCCTGCCGCAATACTGGCAGCCACCATACATGCAATCAGCACCGCATTCGGAAGTTTTCCTCCCAGACAGATCATGCAGGCTGCTGAAGCCAGGCCTCCCATCAGCACCTGTCCTTCACCGCCGATATTCCAGAACTTCATTTTAAACGCCGGTGTCAGTGCCAGAGAAATCAAAAGCAATATTGCTGTGTTCTGAAGTGTAATCCATGTTTTTCTGGTCGTTCCAAAAGCTCCTGCAATAATAGAGACAAACACCTGAATCGGATTAATACCTGTCGTTATCGTTGTCACAATCGCACAGAGGATCAGTGCCAGCACGATTGCCGCAATGCGGATTCCCAGGGAACTGTACCAGGGAAGTGCATCTCTTTTAACTATATGAAAAAACGGCTCTTTCTTTTTTTCACTCATGCTTCTCACTGCCTCCTACCCTGGTCATCATCATACCGACCTGATTTTTATCTGTCTTTCTTGCATCTACAATACCGCTGACCTGACCGCCGCAGAGAACCAGGATCCGATCACATAATTCAACCAGGACATCCAGATCCTCACCGACAAAGATGACAGCCACACCTTTTTTCTTCTGCTCGTTGATCTGTTCATATATCGTATAAGAGGAATTGATGTCCAGTCCGCGCACTGCATAAGCAGTCAAAAGCACTGTAGGTGCGGAAGCAATCTCACGTCCCACCAGCACCTTCTGAACATTTCCTCCGGACAGCCGGCGCACCGGGGTAGTAATTCCGGGCGTCGATACCCCCAGATGCTTTACCACATCCTCGGCAAGCTTCTTTGGATACCGGCGGTTGGTAAACGGTGAAGGTCCCCGCCGGAAGGAACGGAGCATCATATTATCCGTAATGTCCATATTACCTACCAGTCCCATTCCGAGTCTGTCCTCCGGAACGAAAGAAAGAGAAACTCCCATCTCTGCAATTCTGAGGGGATCCTTCCCAATCAGCATTTCTTTGCTTCCGTCATCTTCCACATAGTTGATTGTTCCGGATTCTGTAACCTGCAGTCCGGCAATAGCTTCCAGAAGTTCCTTCTGCCCGCATCCTGAGATTCCGGCAATTCCAAGAATCTCCCCGCTGTTCGCAGTAAAGGATACGTCCTTCAGCTTCAGAATCCCCTCCTCGCTTCGGACCGTAAGTCCCTGCACCTCGATACGCGGTTTCGGATTCACCGGTTTGGGCCTGTCTATATTCAAGGTTACCGCATGCCCAACCATCATATTGGTCATTTCGGTCACATTGGTATCTTTGGTCGCCATGCTGCCGATATAACGACCGTCACGAAGCACCGCCACCCGGTCAGACAGGGATTCTACTTCATGCATCTTATGAGTAATGATGACAATTGCCTTGCCGTCATCGCGCATCTTGCGAAGCACATTAAACAGCTTCTCTGCCTCCTGCGGAGTCAGCACCGCCGTCGGTTCATCCAAAATCAGAATATCTGCACCGCGATACAAAACCTTGACGATTTCCACGGTCTGTTTCTGAGAAACGGACATGTCGTAAACCTTCTGTCTGGGATCAACTTCAAATCCATACTTTTTACAGATTTCCTCTATCTTTGCGGAAGCCTCTTTGATATTCAGCTTCCCTTCCAGTCCCAGAATAATATTCTCTGTTGCAGAAAGCACATCTATCAACTTAAAATGCTGATGTACCATGCCAATGCCAAGGTTTAATGCATCTTTTGGTGATTTGATAACCTCTTCTTTTCCATTAATAAAAATCTGTCCTTCATCCGGAAAATAAATGCCTGAAAGCATGTTCAGCAAAGTGGTCTTTCCACTTCCATTTTCTCCCAACAAAGCCAAAATCTCTCCCCGGTAAATATCCAGATTGACTTTTTCATTGGCAATTACGGATCCAAAGGTTTTTGAAATGTTTCTCATCGAAACGGCAGCTATTTTGGTTTCCATTATTTGTCCCCTTTCGAATTATTGGCTGTTCCGCCCTTTTTCTATCTTGTCGAAGACTCAACATTATAGAAAAAGGGCGGCGCTGCGAAAATCGCTGTGCCGCCAACTGCAGCTTATTATATGTTAAATGCAGGGCTTCATCCAAGCCCTGCCTAAAAAACATTTCTCATCTACAGAGATTAGAATGCAGTATCAAGAAGACTGATTCCGTCGATCTGTACATCGAAGTACGGAGCGGAACGGAAGTCTTCTCCGGACTCATGGAAGTAACCATCAATTACAACCTCATGATCCGGTGTATAATCTGCATCTGTATCCACGTCTGCTTCGTAACTTTCCAGGGCTGCGCCGTCTACAGTAAATGTAGAAATATCGAAGACATGTATTTTGCCGGCAATCAGGTCAGCTTTTGCTGCATCGATTGCTTCCTGAGTTCCTTCAGCTACGGCAGTACCAAGCTCGGTCAGCTCTACTGCACCGTTCTCAAGAGTTCCGCACCAGTCGGTATCAATCGCTTTTCCATCAGCTACGCATCCCATAGCATACTCAAAATACGGAGCCCAGTTGATTCTGGAAGATACAAGGAAAGTATTCGGGCATGCATTTACAGTGCTTCCGTTGTAGGAAACATTCGGAACACCTGCTGTCTCACAGGCAGTCGGTGCGCCCATGGAGTCTGCATGCTGGCTGATCAGTACACATCCGTTCTGAATCAGCTTGTTAGCGCCTTCCTTCTCTGCAGTCTCGTCATACCAGGAACCTGTAAAGGTTACTTCCATAGTAGCACTCGGGCAGACAGAACGTGCACCTAAGAAGAAAGATGTGTAACCGGAAATAACTTCCGCGTAAGTGAATGCACCAACGTATCCCATCTTAGCCTGATCCGCAGTAATTTCTCCGTTGTCAATCATCTCATTTAACTTCATACCTGCCGCGATACCTGCCAGGTAACGTCCGTCATAAATAGAAGCAAATGCATTGTGGAAATTGTCAAGATTCTCGGTATGGGCTTTTGTTCCGGTTGCATGGCTGAACTGTACTTCCGGATACTCTTTTGCAGCTTCAATCATGTAATCCTCGTGACCAAAGCTGTCAGCAAAAATGAAGTTGCATCCTGCATCTGCAAGCTCACATGCTGCCTCATAACACTCCTGTCCTTCCGGGATGTTGGTTTTCAATACATACTCAATACCCAGCTTGTCACATGCTTCCTTAGCCGCGTTCATGAAATTCAGGTCGTATGTAGAGTTCTCATCATGTAAAAAAATAAACCCTGCCTTTACAGTAGAAGTTTTTGTTGTTTCTTCCCCTGTTGTTGTGCTCTCATCTGTGTTTTTTGCTGAAGATCCACATCCTGCCAGAGCAGCAACTGTCAAAGCCACAACTGTTAACAAACTAATCAGTTTCTTTTTCATTGATTCTCCTCCTATGATTATCTGTTATCAACAACAGTGTCAGTATAAGCATCTACAGCTATTTTTGTCAAGCGATGAATGAAAAATTGTGACGAATTTTATTGAAAAATCGCACAACTTTTTACAGCCATTACAACAGCCAGTATGACGTTCCAAAGATACGGAATCGAATCTGAATTTGCCTCTGCTTTATTCCGTTCTTTTCTTTCATCGGCTTTCTTCGGAATTAAAATTCTTCAAATTCTTTTTTATAACCAACTGACATTTCTGCAGCTTGACTCCCGCATGCTTTGTCACAGCACAAATCAACGCAACTGCGCCTCAGATTCATTTACAATCTCTCTTGTCAGCATATTAATACAGATCTCTCCATAGACATTTTTTATCATCTATGGCAATTATATCAAGAAAAGAACAATAGTTTAAATATAAACGTGTCTATACACCAGTCTGCTATCCTCTATCAACTAAACATTATCTCCTTACTTCATAGGTGCACATCTTTTACCATCACAAGAGGGGGGAACAATGTGATCCCCTCATTAAAGCTTAGCGAAACCATAGCAATTTCAATCCACGCTCCCACAAGGGGAGCGACGACAAAGATTACTACTTTAACATAGTTAAGACAATTTCAATCCACGCTCCCACAAGGGGAGCGACCGACATTGGTTACACCATTTGATAAATCACTATATTTCAATCCACGCTCCCACAAGGGGAGCGACTACTGCAGCTATTATCTTTTGCATCGGCGGAAAAATTTCAATCCACGCTCCCACAAGGGGAGCGACAATAACAGCCTGGTCTCTTGCCAGCTGTCACCATTTCAATCCACGCTCCCACAAGGGGAGCGACTGTACCAGGAGGCGGGCTGTTCATTAAAAAATCGATTTCAATCCACGCTCCCACAAGGGGAGCGACGTTATCATTTGAGAATTATTCAGGGTTGCTGATTGATTTCAATCCACGCTCCCACAAGGGGAGCGACGCTGACAACATTGTGAGCATTATTATCTTGTCGCAATTTCAATCCACGCTCCCACAAGGGGAGCGACATAACAAGGTGGTAGGAGCTATCCGTGAAGTGGCGGATTTCAATCCACGCTCCCACAAGGGGAGCGACTAGAGTGGATGATGACGGATTGTGCGAAGAAACAGATTTCAATCCACGCTCCCACAAGGGGAGCGACAAGCGGAAGCATCGAGAAAATCAGGAAGGGTGTATTTCAATCCACGCTCCCACAAGGGGAGCGACGGCGAACATATGAAAGGATGGTTGATATTATGAAATTTCAATCCACGCTCCCACAAGGGGAGCGACGATTCCGAAAGGAGCAAAGCGACTATATGTGTTTAATATTTCAATCCACGCTCCCACAAGGGGAGCGACTATCATTTGAGAATTATTCGGGGTTACTGATTGATTTCAATCCACGCTCCCACAAGGGGAGCGACATTTCCCTTCCGGTATCGTTTTTATCGCAGAAGAATTTCAATCCACGCTCCCACAAGGGGAGCGACGGAGATGGGGCTTAGGTGCATTCCGGATCAGCAGCAATTTCAATCCACGCTCCCACAAGGGGAGCGACCGCTTCGTCTTCTGCAAAGTTATATCCATTGGAAATTTCAATCCACGCTCCCACAAGGGGAGCGACCATAGCCGGATTGGATTGGTGGGAGATTGCGGAATTTCAATCCACGCTCCCACAAGGGGAGCGACGACGCAGTATCGTTTTTGGATGCGACCAGCACAATTTCAATCCACGCTCCCACAAGGGGAGCGACGTTTATAGTAATCGCCGTAGCCTATGTAATTCAATTTCAATCCACGCTCCCACAAGGGGAGCGACGCTTGGTGAGTACGATACGTTAAAGCGTGCAAAAATTTCAATCCACGCTCCCACAAGGGGAGCGACGGAGTTGCATCATTAACAAACTGACGGTAATCTTATTTCAATCCACGCTCCCACAAGGGGAGCGACGGTGTGTGAGGAGTTTTTAGACAATCTGAAAGCGATTTCAATCCACGCTCCCACAAGGGGAGCGACACACATTATGAGTTATAGGAGAGTGAGGTACGTATTTCAATCCACGCTCCCACAAGGGGAGCGACTGGTGGCGTTTCAGCCCTTCCACGCACAGGATCTATTTCAATCCACGCTCCCACAAGGGGAGCGACATGAGGATTTATCAGACAAGATTAAAGACTTCCAGATTTCAATCCACGCTCCCACAAGGGGAGCGACCATAAGTATTTATGATGCATTTAATGAAATATCAATTTCAATCCACGCTCCCACAAGGGGAGCGACGGTAGTTTCAAAGTAACAAATTATGCCAATGAAATTTCAATCCACGCTCCCACAAGGGGAGCGACTTGGGGATGCCATTAAGTATCTCAAACGCGGATTATTTCAATCCACGCTCCCACAAGGGGAGCGACGGTAATTATAGCACTTTTTATCATATCGGTAAACAATTTCAATCCACGCTCCCACAAGGGGAGCGACAGCTGTAAAAACATTTACATTAGCTTTCAGTGATATTTCAATCCACGCTCCCACAAGGGGAGCGACGGCAAAACATGTACGGGATTTCCTGTCCTAACCATTTCAATCCACGCTCCCACAAGGGGAGCGACCTGCAGCCCTTGCGGCAGCAAAAGAGGCTGCTTCCATTTCAATCCACGCTCCCACAAGGGGAGCGACTGATTCCATTCCAGATGCTTTTTGCCAGAGAGAAATTTCAATCCACGCTCCCACAAGGGGAGCGACGAGAATACATGCGCTTCAACAAGGTTTCTCCGGAATTTCAATCCACGCTCCCACAAGGGGAGCGACTGTCATTTCTGCTCCAGTTATCCCAGACATCCACAATTTCAATCCACGCTCCCACAAGGGGAGCGACAGACGGGCAATCCCACCCTTCTGTCAAAAGCATAATTTCAATCCACGCTCCCACAAGGGGAGCGACTCGATCATATGTCATATCAAGATGATCTTGACAATTTCAATCCACGCTCCCACAAGGGGAGCGACGGTTATGCCAAGTGGAAGTATGTATCATAAGGAATTTCAATCCACGCTCCCACAAGGGGAGCGACTTTGTCTGCGTTGGTATTTATCATATTTGATAGATTTCAATCCACGCTCCCACAAGGGGAGCGACGGGCCAAGGCCGGGCAAATGCTCGGCGCGTCCAACATTTCAATCCACGCTCCCACAAGGGGAGCGACTGCGGGCCTATTCCATGCCGCAATCCGTGAAAGAATTTCAATCCACGCTCCCACAAGGGGAGCGACGTTGAGCCGGATCGTGCTCTGCTCGCGGGTGCTATTTCAATCCACGCTCCCACAAGGGGAGCGACGTTAGCCCGAAGGCGGTCATTGACATCACCAAGCTATTTCAATCCACGCTCCCACAAGGGGAGCGACGACGAGATCGCCGCCGGGATCCGCTGGCACTATATTTCAATCCACGCTCCCACAAGGGGAGCGACGGAGGCGGCCCATGAGTAACCTGACCGCCCTCCTATTTCAATCCACGCTCCCACAAGGGGAGCGACCGGAACAAACCCTCCCGGCCCGCGCAGGAAGGAGATTTCAATCCACGCTCCCACAAGGGGAGCGACCGCAATTATGCACAAAATTCACCATAAAATATTGGCATAACTCACAAAACAATTCAAAAGAAATAAAATAAATACAAATTTTTCAACAACAATTTACAATAAATAGAATCCTTTTTCTATCCCGGCTTTGATTTTGGGGTGCGAACGATCCCTGAAAAACATGTGAACTTTGATCTCGCACTATAAAATCAATACCCCTTCTTGAGCAAAAACCTCCTTAGCTCCATAATGCTCAATCTTATTCTCATAATTTTTGCCCAAATAATAAAACCGCAGACTATCCCGTTCTATATCGATAATATTCAGGAGCTGTGCTTTTAACAGTTTACACTGACCGGGATCTAAAATACATTCAAACACTGAATTCTGCACACGCTGACCATGGTTGACACACTGCTTTGCTACTTTGCGAAGCCTCCCCCGGCCTTTTGCATCTTCTGTATTTACATCGTATGTAATAAGTACAAGCATGATATTACCTCCATGTAGATATTTGCAAATCAACGTTTTACTCTATGCAAACATAATTTGCTTCTTACCATACCTTAAAAACTTACTTCCACAGAAAAGGCGGATATCCATCGATATCTTCCCGAAGATATCTGGCAAGCAGCAAAGCCTGTATCTGGGGAACCAATCCCCAGTAAATCTTTTCACTCAGGTATGGGTGAGTAAGCGTTTCCTTTTTTCTCTCCTGCCAAGCCGTCAGGAACTTTTTTCTGCCTTCATCCGTAAACTCCACCGCACCACTCTCAGTAGTGGTAAAATGCTCTCTGCGGATCTGGCGGTTATTGACAAGAGTAAGGACAAAACGGTCCACCAGCACCGGGCGCAGTTCTTCCATCAGATCAAGCGCTAATGATTTTCTTCCCGGCCGATCCCTGTGCATAAAACCGACATATGAATCAAGTCCGGCTCCCTCCAACGCACCTGCACAATCATTTGCCAATAAAGTGTATCCAAAAGACATCATAGCATTCATATAATCCTGCGGAGGTCTCTTATTTCTACCATGAAAATAAAAATCTTCCTTTTGGTTTAAAATAAGTTCATCAAAAATCCCAAAATAAATAGAAGCTGCCTCTCCCTCCAGACCACGCAAGGTATCCAAATTTGATTCTGATTTTATTTTATTCATCGCTTCTGTCAAAACATGGATTGCATTCCTGCAGCGTTCTGCATCCACCCGTAATTCATGATCTCGTAAAGTTCTGTCAATTGACCACCGACAATTAAATACTTTTCCGAGTATGAAATTTCTTGCAATAAAGCAACTGGAATCTTCGTTATCAGAGATCCGATACTGCTGCTTCCGTAGTAACACATTTCCTCTGCTTTCCCCTGCAACGCGACAGAGAAATTTCCCAAACGGATTGAAAAAGGCAAGATTGATTCCCCGCTTCGCACATGCTCCCATAAGTGCCGGTGTCGCCCCATTATAAGAAAAAGAAATAATCCCCTCCAAGGTATGCAGCGGAAATTGCCCTGCTTTTTTCTTTTGGATTTCTACACAAACTGTTTCACCATCTAAAGTTAAATATGCCTGTTCACTTGTTATAAAAAGAGTATTCAATAATTTCCGCATATCATTTCTCCGTCAAACTTGCCTCAATATAGGATGCTACCACCTTTGTTTTGGATAATCTGGGGACACATATTTCCTTTAAGGAACAGGCATTGCAGCCCTTCTTTGGCTTTACCTTAGGTGTATACCCCTTTTCCCACAATTCATGCATTTCTGTCAGCATACTTTTTACCTGCCCCCGCAGTCCCTCTGTAAATTCCACATAAGTTCTTCTTCGATTTTGACCATAGAAAAGACTTCCACCCGGAATATCGCACAAAAGCATCTCCTCCAAACACATCGCCTGGGCACAAAGCTGAATCGCATCGGCATTGTTTTCCTTCGGTTCTCCCTTTTTATATTCTACCGGATACGGCTGCCATCGCCCCTCAAACGAAAACAAAGTAATGCCCTGCTCCGATCTGTGAAATTCAACCACATCACAAATTCCTGACACGCCAAGTGTTGCTGATTTTATATGCAATCCCCGTGTAATGATCAAATCTCCACGCTTTTCTGTGAACCCGGCATCATGTGCCTTTTTGTGAAACAGCTGTCCATCGATTGTCCGTTCATTTTCTGCCCATTGCTGCTCAATATGTATCAGCGCCCACTGTCTCCGGCAATATGCAAAATGCTGCAGGCCGGAAAGCATTAAAAAATCGTCTTCTTCGTACATACCTTACATTCCTTCTATGATTTCAGGCTCTAAGTCAGGCAACATTTCTAATATTATATTATAATCCTCTACGGATGACGGTATCATAATCCCCTCTCTTAAAGATATCTTAATAGAATCATGTACTTTCGCTGCAGAATACTGACCAATTTTATTGTTATGCTTCCACCAATAAACCTTTACGACTTCCATACTGCCATCGGGTCTGGCCGCGGATGCATCATTGACAAATAGCGTTCGAAGCGCTTCCTTTATTTTTTCTGCGTCCTCTTCCGAAAATCCCGTCTTTTCTGCAAGCTGTACATTGATAGACCCTTTAATCTTATAGAGACCAAACTCTACAAAATGCTTTGTTCCCATCGTATCCGAACTCTTCTTCTCTGCCGGTTCACTATTCACACTTTTTGTAATCTGCATGCTGTTAATATCGACCGGCGAACAGCTTACCGCCTGATGAATGGAAACCGGTCCTCTGACCCCGACTGAAATACCATCCTTTTTATCCGATTTAAACGCAAATACCTGTCCAAACGTTCTTACATCAATCCATGTCTCACATGCCTGTTTTGCATATTCATCGCTATTGTTACAGGATGTAATGGTTTTAGCCGCGCGCTCACTGAGGGAAGAAAATCCATCCTCACTTCTCTCCGCAGATTGGACGAAAATTTTCTCCCCCATATCCTGCAGACGATTGCGGATTTTTCTCTTAATACATACATCAGAAATCTCTCCATTTCCTGCATATGTCGTTCTCGGGCGGTTTCCATTTAACGGATCTCCATTCGGATTTGCGTTTGTCACTTTAACCAATACTACAAAATCAATTTTATTCTGCAAACTACTCATTTACTATTTCCTCCTTCTGATCATCTTTCTTTTTATTTAGTTCTGCACGCTGTAAATAATATCCCAACAGATACGTTTCCTTTAACCCTTGATTAAGGACAGATTGATCGTCATCCTCAAACAATCCCGTAATCTCGCCAATCAAATTTTTGTAATACTCCCTGGAACCAGGTTTTAATTTCTGATAATAAGGCCTTAACACATCCTCCAGGATCATCCAGGTCTTCAATGGATGGTTTACATACGCGGATTGCAGGCGGATTGCATTAGGTTCTCTGCTTTCTCCTCTGTCATAAGCTGCGCGCTCCACCTTTTCCAAAACCGCGAGCACTCTTCCAAACAGATAACTTCTGTCACGATTTTCCAAATCAAGTTTCATTTCATCATTTTCTCCTTTCTCCCATATTCCTTTATCCCGATAATACTTTGCGATTACTGCACATGCTGTTGACAGTACACGTTCCCGATTTCCTCTGGAATAAGCCAACGGGGTGGAGGCCCGAACTGTTAATGCATAGACAATGTCCTTTGGCACCGGCTGCTGTTCCAGCATACATTTCACTAACCGCTGTACCTGCTCCTTTAAAACTTTATCATTTGCCTCTATAAAATTTCCCTTCTCGCGTCCAAATGCACACTCTGCAATCCTACGGAATGCAGGAGTTTCTATTCTATAATAAGGGATTTTCTGCTCTGTAAACTTTAAATAATACCAATTACAGGTCTCTCCCCAATATTGGATTCGCTCCAGAAAATCAGAAGCCAAAAGCTCATTGTAATAGGTAATCGAAAGCCGTCCGGTTGTGGCAGCATCCAATCCCATAACGACCACACCATCCGTATCATCAAACTGATCCCGATATCCCTGAAGTGTCTTTAACAGCTTCTTCCTGTAAGGAATGTCAGGATTTCCACTTTCCTCTTCCTCGTCGATCAGGCCAAGTGGATCAAGAATATTGGGTGTCTTTCTCCCTTGCGGATTCCAGCAGATGAAGGTTCTCTTATCTTTTGTCCCTACATATACCCCCTGTTTTTTTGCAAGCCACGTCAATGCGCTGTGAACCTTCTGGGAAGCTTCGTAGCTGAGTGCATAAGCCTGCTCAGAATTCTGGAATCTGCCTCTATAAGTATAGCCTTGATTATCATTTGCAGAAACAAGCTTTGCCCCGTAATTTGCTGCAATAATCCCTTTTGGATGATTCTCTGTCCTTGGCTGTATCTTTCCGGTCAGATAACATACATCCTCTTTCCCATTTTGTTCTGATAAAAAATAGTTTGTATATGCCTCAATTAACGTAGAATCTTCCCATGTACTTTCCTCCTGAGCTTCTCCCATGCTCAATACCCGGAATCTTACCAGACTTTTTTCGTATGTCTGTCCGCTGATCTTCCTGTTATCGAAAAATCCATCCTCCGTCAGAGTTACAATCCCTGTTTTTATCAGGTCGGAAATAAGTATCTGTTTATTAAGATATTTGTAAACCGCCTCTACTTTTGGATGCGTATATGCGGATTCATGCCATGCATTCAACTGCATGATATAACGTTGAAACTTTTCTTCCGCATTCTTTACTGATTTCTCATCCTGACAATATTTCTTAAAATCCCCCGCTATATAAGACAAGGTATCGCTCAACATATGCGGTGCAACTCCTGAACTTCTTCCCGCGGAAGCTTCTGTAACCGGAATTAATGTAACTGCATTCGCCTTATCGATTTTCCCCGCCCCGCAAAAATTTCCGTCTTCATCTAATATAACTTCAATCTGCGCATTTGCCTCCATATGTGCAAGAGGTGTCAGTGTTATGGCATCCTGCTGGGTTTTTCCTATATTATTTTCGTATGTCTGATATAACTGACTCATCCAGTACATCTACTCCATCACCTCCTTCTCCGTAATCTCTGAAAAATTATTCAACTCGTATCCAAATGACTTTACATTCATTTCCCGCCTTATGCTGTAAATACATTCCCACGGAGGCGGAAATGCAATAATTCCCTTTTTCATAACTGCCTGCCACAGCCTTACACTCAGTTTCCCCTTTGTCTCCTCCGAATAAGCTTCATCCGCATATGTAATCCCATGATACATCATGCCAAAGCTCAGCTCTTCGATATCATCGTAAGCACCTTTTCCCTCTCCAAACACACATGGCTTTACATATCCCTGACACTCACGCGTTCCCAGGAAAATGTCTCTTCGTCCCCCTCTCTCGATCATCCTTTTTGCAATATTGTGATGCTTATTTTCATTCCGGTCAGCTTCAAGCTCCGGCCGGTTTTCATTCCATATGAAATGTGCCCGTACCTGATACCTGCAGTCCTTTAAATATGTATAATAAGAAAGATCATTCTTATCATTATAATATTTAATCGGGCGGATTCCCTTTGTCTCTGTCTGAATCGGATTCATAACGCGAACCTCATCTATGATCCAGATAAACGTTGGTTTCCAGTAGCAGCTTTGAAGAATTCCCTTTAGGGCTTCGTAGGTTGGTATCTGATAACTGAACTTTTCTCCTCCAACTCTGGTTACCGGATCAGAAAACAATGCATAATCACCGGTCACCTCAAACTCTACGGTATTTCTGTGTCCCATATGCTCCTCCTATAAAATGTAATTTCCGACTCCCGGCTCCGCTTTCTCATTCAAGCCGTACTGTCTGTCATAAGCTTTCCTATCCAGAATCCATATTCTGTTTTCAAACAAGCCATACAATAATCCCTCCTCCCAAAGCTTGTCCCTCTGCCATTTGTAAATGCTGACCGTATATCCTTTCGCCTGCTTGACAATATTTTTCATCGAGGGCAGGAAAAAGTCCGTCCGCTCCGCCTCCCTCAACTTCTCAATCAGACTGACTCCGTCACCATGAGGCACCAGCACATCGAATGTCTGATCGTCAAAGACCTCAAATCTTTTTCCAATTGATTTAAACGGCTGACACAGAAAGAAGGGCTCATCTTTTTTGGCATACGGATTATCATTTCCCAGCAGATTGGTCAGATAGAGCACGCTTTTGCAATCTTCTATCGGATACCTGATCTGCCGTTTCATTCCTTTCTCCTGATACAGATTATTGTAAAAAATCTGTGTGGCAGATTCTCCGGTCAATGTCATATCTTTCATTTGCTTTGCTCTAATCAATACCTTCTGTGTACTATTTTGCGCATCTGCAATTTCTTTCAGCATACTCAGATTTTCATCCTTAAGCTTAATTAGATACACTCTCCCTTTACGCCCATATTCATCACTTCGGTTGCACCGGCCCGCTGCCTGTGCCAGATTATCGATTCCTGCCAGCACCCGCACAACACAATCAAATGAGAAATCTACTCCTGCCTCTACTAACTGAGTTGAAATACAGATGATTTTTTTTACTTTTTGATGTTTTTTTAAATTATCCTGCAAAGCTGTCAATTTATTCTGTAATTCTTCCAGTACCTCCACCCTATGCTTCTGACACATAGCAGTGGACAGATGGCAGATATACCAATCCTCTGCCTCCGAAATTTCTGCCATTCGCCCGAATAATTCCCGCGCTTCTCTCTTGGTATTACAGATTACCAGCAGGGATTCCCGCTCCTCCATTAATGAACGGCAAAAATCCACCCACATCTCCATATCCATACCATATGGATCTGTCCGGTCTGTGATGTCCGCTCTCTCAAATACTTCCATCTGTTGTTTCTCAAGTTTAACCATATCCGGCTGGATTGCAAACTTTACCGGCCAATCCAGTTTTTCCAGACAAGGCTGTGTTGCTGAGGATAATACTATGGTCGCATTGCAGTAGGCACTCAAAAAATTAATTGCCATATTAAACATTGCGATCGTCTTTTTCGGAATAGACTGCACTTCATCAATAATAATCACACTATCACAAAGCGCGCGCATTCTTCCGATCGCAGAGGTCTTATGTGTGAACAGGATATTTAAAAGCTGCACCAATGTAGATATAATTATCGGCGATTCCCAGTTTTCTGTTAAAATCTCATACTCATCCAATTCCGCATTATCGCCCCCAAATTCTTTTTCACTGACCACATTCGAATGATGTTCTAAAACCAGATTTTCATCCTGCACATATTCCCGGATAACCTTTGCATTTTGTTCCAACACACTTAAAAGAGGGATAATGAAAATAATTCTTTTTTTGTGAAACCTTTCTGCATGAGCCAGGGCATATCGCAAAGCAGAGAGCGTTTTTCCTGCACCTGTCGGTACATTGAGTCTGTAGATTCCAGCCGGTCTTTCGGCAGTTTCCAGGCATTGATCCGATATTATACTGCGAACCTGATTTATTGCGGAGGTCTTGTCAAATTGCGACAGTTTTCGTTCCAGATATTCCTTTTCGGATAACCACGAAAAGGACTTCTCTTTCAAAAAAGTGATCCCCTCCATAAATTCTGCCGTATCTCTTCTGTCTCCGTAAATGACACACGAAAGCAAGAGCCTTGCCAGCAATCCGATTTGGAAGAAAACCTTTTGTTTTTTTCCCTCCCAGTCAATCAGCAATTTCTGATATAATGTTTGAAATTCTTCTGTTGCTTTTCGAAACAAACGTTCAATTTCTTTCTTATCTGCTACCTGTTGCAAGAAATTATGTTGAGCTTCTTCATAACACAATTCCGCTTTATCCTTCTGCAGCCTATGTAAAAATCCATTTTTTCCTTCCAGATCAACACAATCAAACAAACCATGATGGGCGCCGATCGCATAGCTTATGATTTCTGCTGTCAGTTTGTCCATTGGCGATGTGGATTTGGCGTGAAAGTTCTCCAGAATATATATAATCCCGGCAAACGTATGGTTCACGGAGCCGCGCACTACCGACTCTCCGGAAAAAGCAGCCTCCAGATAATCATTATACTTCTTTGTAGCTTTGCCCATATCATGCAAAAGCCCCGCCAAATATGCCATATGATAGAATCCTATATTTTCCACGCAAGAAGACGCATATTCTGCGGTTTGAACACAATGCGCTCTTAGACTCTGCTCTTCCCGTATTCCGCTCTTATTTGTTAAATGTGCAAATAAATTCATACTTTTCCTGTCCTTTAGTGTATGTGAATATCATATTCCCAATCAACATAATACACTTCTCTCAAAATAACTGTTAACCCACATATATTAAAGTATCTAAAGAAAATCCTCTCTTCAACTTCGCCATTTACATATGAACACTTTCTCCTGTAAATTCTTACCTTTTTTCTTCACTGTGCTGTAAATATTTTTTATGCTTTCTAAATACTCCTCTTCAACTGGCGACGAATTCTGTGCCTGATATTTCCTATACTCTTCTGTTGTTACTGAAATATCTAAATACATGGATACCTCTTTTCTCTTCATGCACTGCTGATTTTGATATATTTCTCCATGTAACATGTCCTGCACAATCTTTATTTATAGCTTCTTCCGCACTCTTTTTCTACATGCTTCTATGCTTTTCTTAACTAAAGGATTCCCACAAAACTGCAAGATTTCTGCCCGCCTCAGAACTTCTTTATTTTTCTCATCTTCCGTTTGTTCTGCAAACTCCCTCTCTACCTGTATTACCGATTCTTTGAATCTGCAAAGCATTGTTTTACTGTTTTTCACGACCTCTTTTAATTTTTCTTTGTTATACACATGATCCCAAGCCGGACAATAGTATTCGATTTTATCCAAACTATATATTATATCAAGGCTTTTTATACTCTCTTCAAAATCAATAAAAATAGGCAGATCATCTGCTGTTGGAATCGCATCGCCTGTAAAAACCGTGTTACTATTTAATACAAATGACATTGACCCATGGGAATGTCCCGGCGTTGCAACTGCATGGATCATCAATCCATTTTCCAGTTGAATTTTTTCTCCGTCACAAAGAGGCTCATCTACGTGAACAGATTCGGATAACAATTGATAAAAATTCGGTATAGGTCTTTCTTCAAATTGCTTCTGAATGTTCTCAATCCAAGAAAGTTCCATGCATGGCGCATATATTTTGCACTCTGTCAATCTTTTTATTGCTGCAGCTGCTCCTGCATGATCCGGATGCGAATGTGTAAGAAAAATTCCTTTTATATCGTTAAGGCATCTTCCTATTGACTCCATATATTCTGCTATCTCCGTCTCCGAACCGGCAACACCACTGTCTATCAGATAACAGTTCTTTCCTGTTATCAGATAGATATTGATATATCTTTTGACCTTTGAGGTTACCCAAAATTCTTTTCGTATTAAATGCACATGCTCATTTATTCTCATGATATTGCCTCCTTTATTCAACGATAACTGCTCTGCCCGTCACGGAATTTTCCCTTAAAGATGCTATTTTTTTATATTCCACCGAAGAAAAACAATCCTCTAATTGTTTACGCGACTTAAACTCAATAATGATAACCCTGTCTGGACTCCATTCTTTACTCAATGCTGTTATTTTTTCAGAACGTATTACATATTTTCCATCATATTTTTCTACGATCGGCTTTACCAATTCAATATAATCTGCATATCCATTCATATCATTTTCTTTATCAAAACTTATCGTTGCAATAAAAATGACCATATTTCCTCCTTTGTGCAAGTATTCACTTGCATTTAGATCAAAAGAGAAATGGTACACACGCACCATTCCTAAACTCTTATTCCGTCTTTCGTTATTTCATACAAATCAGGCTCACGCAATCCCAAAGAGATTTTTCCCATCTTAGGAATTACCTTCATATAATACACTGTAGCAAATGAATATAAATCTTTCTCCAACTCGCCATCATATCTGAAATTTTCCTCCCTAAGACATGGATTCCTTTGCTGACACCACAATTTCTTTCTTCCCTTTAAATTTGCGAAAAAATAGTACATTCTTTGATTTCTGCTCTTTTCGCAATATCCTTTGTGGTTGTGGCCATATAATCTTTTCCATAATCAGATTCATTGTAGAATCCATAATTCTTTTTTGTTTCATCACACATATCTCCAACCATCCCGCAAGTACTTACTTGCATTTTAGTATAAGCATGATATCATGTCAAGAACTCCAAAATATTTTTTTAGTATTGTCCTCATACCCACTCTGCGGAAACACACACATCTATTTTTGCCCCAAATCAGCGGACCCATTTGATTTACTGGGCTTTTCTCGACAGAAGGCAGACAGTCTCCACATGTCCTGTCATAGGGAATTGGTCTACTGCCCTCCATTTTTCCAGCTCATACCCTTCCCCGCACAGATATTTCAAGTCTCTCGCCAATGTCGCAGAATCACAGCTTACATACACGATCCGTTGAGGTTTCATCCTTACCATCGTCTGCAGTACGATTTCCTCACAGCCTTTTCTCGGCGGGTCAACTACGATGACATCCACATGTGCCTGTGCTCCCGGGTGCTCCGTCCCGTATCTTGCATAGAATTCCGGCAGCACCTCTTCTGCTTTCCCGACAAAAAATTCTGCATTTCCGATTCCGTTTATCTTTGCATTGTGTTTAGCGTCATCTATAGCCTGAGGCACGATTTCTACGCCGTACACATTCTTTGCTTTTTTTGCGAGGAAGAGGGAAATAGTACCGATTCCACAGTACAGATCCCAGACGGTTTCTTGCCCTTTGAGGCCGGCATATTCAAGTGCCAGTCCGTACAGCTTTTCCGTCTGGACCGGATTCACCTGATAAAAGGACAGTGGGGATATCTGATATTTTATTTCTCCGATATAATCTGTAATATACGACTTGCCCCAGAGTGTTTTGTAAGAATCGCCCATGATGACATTGTTCCTCTTTGTATTCGGGCTGACGGAAATGCTTGTCATACCCGGTATGGTTACCAGTTTGTCCACCAGTTCTTTGCTCTGTGGGATACCGGAGCCGTTCACCACATAACAGACCATGATCTCTTCAGTAGTAAATCCATAGCGGATCAGTACATGACGGATCAGACCTTTTCCTGTTTTTTCATCATAGGAAGGAATATGGTATTGTCTCATAAATGCCAAAGTATGTTCCAGAATCTCCTTATTTACAGGAACTCCCAGAGCGCAGTCTGTGTTGGCGATAATGTCATGGGTGCGCCCCGCATAAAAACCTGTCACCGGCTGTCCTTCCCTGTCCGTTCCGAACGGGAACTGAGCCTTGTTCCGGTATTGGAACGGCTTTTCCATCCCCACGATCGGTTCCATAATTTTTTCCAGGAAAGATGCATCAAAGCCGCCGATACGCTCCAGATTTCCTTTTACTTTATCCTGCTTGAACTGAAGCTGCCGTTCATAGGACATTTCCTGAATCTGGCAGCCGCCGCAGCTGCGGGCATACGCACATTTCGGTGAAATACGATGCGGCGAAGGAGCGAGTATTTTCATAAGGCGGGCATAGCCATAGTTTTTCTTCGCCTTCATCACCTTCGCTTCCACCACATCTCCGATGACCGCATCCTTAATAAATAAGGTATAGCCATTTACCTTGCCTATACCTTCTCCATCAACACCTATATCTGTAATTGTCACTGTAACAATTGTATTCTTTTCCATCATATCTTCCTTATCTGTAATATCATTTTGCAAATAACTATACAGCATTTAAACAGATGATTTTCTGAGATTTGACTCGAACAGCCGGTTATATCCAAGCCACTCCGTTCCTGTCTTATCCTTAAAAATCTCTTTCAAGGTCTGCATTTTTGCATCGGCATTGTCCGCAATATTCAATGCAACCGCCTCTGCCAGAGCCGGCTTTTTCGGGGAACCGTATTCCAGTTCACCGTGATGTGCCACAACACAGTGCTTCCACTCATTTGCCAGCTTTTCCGGAAAGCCCGGAAGGGAACGGATTGCTTCGCCGATCATTTCCACACCGATTACAATATGCCCGATCAGCTGGCCTTCATCCGTATAATCATTATCCGGGAAAGAGGATAGTTCGCGCACTTTTCCAATATCATGGCAGATAGCTGACGCAAACAGAAGATCCCGATTAAGAATCTCATATGCCCCTGCCAGATATTCACAGAATTTCACAACACTTAATGTATGCTCCAATAACCCTCCGGCAAATCCGTGATGTACAGTCTTCGCTGCGGAATGTCCTTTAAACAGCTTGATAAAATCCTCATCTTTTACAAAATAATACTCTACGCCCCGGCGAAGCCACGGATTTGAAATGCTTCTGACATAGCCAAGCAGTTCTTCATACATTGTATCCACACTTTTTTCAGAAGTCGGCATATAATCGGCAGGATTATAATCCCCCTCCGACGCAATGCGGAGCTGTTTGACATTAAGCTGCAGATTATTATTATATGTGATGACATCTCCCACGACCTCAACAAAATCTTTCTCGTCATAATCTGCAATTCCGCTGGAATTCGGATCCCATATTTTTCCGTCCACCGTTCCTGTCTTATCCTGAAGGATCAGGCTGTCATATGGTTTACCGTTTCGCGTCTCCGCGGTACGTTTTCCTTTGCACAGGTAAATGCTTCTGATACTGTCTCCGTCATGTAAATCTTTAATATACTTCATTACTGATATAACCTCTTTCTGTCCGGCTTCGATTTTTCTATTTCTTTTCGTCTTTAATTTTTCTATCTTCCTGTTTTGTTATTACTCTTCTGTTTTCTGTCCTGTTATTTTTCTTCTGTTTCTCTGCTTCTCAGCAGGTTTTACTCCTGGCTTCCGACAGTCACGGTAAATTCCACATCCACATATCCGTCCAGCCCCCGGCGTTTGCCCTGTATTTTCACGTTTTGTCCTTTTGAGCACGCCAGGACAGCTTTCTCATAGGTTGATGTCCCGGTGATATCCGTATCGTCTATTTTCTGTAATATATCTCCATTCTGGATTCCGGCCGCCATGGCGGGTGAATCCGTCCCTACTTTCGTCACATACATTCCGGTCGGAATATCCTGCTGTTCAGAGATTTCCGCGGTAATGGTCAATCCATGTACCCCCACATAAGGGACGCTCTCTCCATTAAGCAGCAGCTCCAGCACTGACTTCAGATCTGAAATTGCCAATGCATTTGCCGTAGTACTTTTGGCATCTTCCCAAAGTCCGTCCCTAATCATTCCCACCATTTCGCCTTTTTGATTAAAGAGAAATCCTGTCCCGCCGACAACAGATGCAATGTCAGTAGCGATCACATCACACTTACCATCTGAAAACACCTCATCATACTCTGTAGAACTGACAATCCCGTATCCTACGCCTCCTGAATACCCAAACATATTGCCCAGTGCAATCACCACGTCACCCCTGGACACGCTGTAGGAATTTCCAAGCTTTGCCGTTTTGATCGCACTCCATGTACCTTCCGTAATTTCGGATCTGTTCACAGAAAATACCGCCAGCCCACGGTTTTCATCCTGTTTTTTTAAAATGGCAGAATACTCACTTTTATCACAAAATGTCACGGTCCAGCTGCTTCCCCGACTGCAGATTTTATTATCGACAAGAATCAGAAGTTCCCGTCCGTTATCAGCAGTAATCAGCCCTGACATAGTTTCCTGATTCCCGCTTTTATCAGGTATCTCATCATCCTCTTCCGCCACACACACAGATACCACACTCTGCTCTGCCTCATCCGCAGTCTGGTACATGCTCTGCATGATCGTTCGATAGCTGTCTGCCGTCAGCTCAGGAGACGCAGCCTGTGCCCCGGTTTCCCCGACCGTTTCATTCAGAGAAGTGTCAGCGTCATCCTCAGGTATTGTAACTTCCTGCATATCTTTGCCGGCTGTATCATCCACCCATGGTTTTAATGCATAAAAACCGCCGCAGGCAAAAATACCAAATACAAATCCACAAATAGCTGTTTTTAAAATCTGTGCCCGCACCTGCTTTTTGCTGACCGGCTTGGGTTTGATCGTTTCTTTTAGGAAATCATAGGAGCTGCTTTCATCGCTCTCCTGCTGTCTCCTGTTTTTATTATTTCCGTCCATCATCCTGCTGCCCTCCGCGCCACCTCCGCCACAATGTTTCTTAAACCACTGGTTCTTCTGGTTATTTTCAGAACACCGTGCAGAAATAGATACTGAACCCAACAAGTAAAGCGGCATCCGGAATATCTGAAGTGTTCCATCCGCTTCTTCTGCTACCCTTTACGTTACAGTATAACCGATTCATAAAAATTGTTCAATGACTTATCCTCTCCATTTCATGGAAGATAAAATTTTTCTTTCTGTTTGCCTTTTCAACCTTCATCAAATAAGGTAAAATGTACCTGTAAAATTTCCCTTTTACCAAAACGGCATCCGCGGATTGCTGCACATCCGGTGATTTTGCAATCCGAATAAAGTAACAGTTCAGCCCGCGCCATTCACAAAAGATTTACACTATAGATAGATTATAACCTGTTGTCACAGGTAATTCATGCTGCCGGAAACGGCAGCGGAACGGAGATAAATATGAACCAGAAAACATTAATCAAACTGGAATTTGATAAAATTATAACTCTTCTGGAAGATCAGGCTTCTTCCTTCCGAGGGAAACAGCTTTGCCGCAGGATAAAACCTTACACGGATCTGGAACATATCAATACGTTGCAGGAACAGACCGCGGCAGCTTTTACCCGTATCGTGAAAAAGGGAAGGCTTTCTTTTTCGGATGTATTTCCGGTAGAGGATTCCATGAAGCGTCTGGAAGTGGGCGGTACGCTGGGAAGCGCAGAGCTTTTACGCATTCAGAAACTTCTGAATGCCGCTTCCCGTGCAAAAAGTTACGGACGCCATGAAATCCGGGATGACCTGGAGGACTGCCTTGACGCTTTATTTGAACAGATTGAGCCTCTGACGCTGCTTGCAGACGAAATCGGACGCTGCATTATAAGCGAAGATGAAATCAGCGATGATGCCAGCTCCACCCTGAAAAGAATCCGCCGTCTGATTGACGGCATGAACGATAAGGTACACTCGACTCTGAACGGACTTGTAAATGGCTCCCTTCGGACTTATCTGCAGGATCCGATTATCACCATGCGCGGCGACCGCTACTGTGTCCCGGTAAAATCTGAATATAAGAATCAGGTGCCGGGCATGATCCACGACCAGTCATCAACAGGCTCAACGCTCTTTATCGAACCGATGGCTGTCGTAAAACTGAACAATGACCTGATGGAATTATATGCCAAAGAGCAGGAGGAAATTCAGGTCATCCTCGCCCGCCTGAGCGCAGATGCGGCCGGTTACGTGGAGGAAATCCGGACGGACTACCGGACGCTGACCGATCTGGACTTTATTTTTGCAAGAGGACAGCTTGCACTTTCCATGCGGGGCAGCCGTCCTGTTTTCAACACACAGCGGCGCATCCGGATACGAGATGGAAGACACCCGCTTCTGGATCCTAAAACTGTTGTTCCCATCAGCCTGACACTTGGCGATGACTTCGACATGCTGATCGTGACAGGCCCGAACACCGGCGGAAAAACGGTTTCTTTAAAAACCGTCGGGCTTTTCACATTAATTGGACAGGCAGGACTCCATATTCCGGCGTCTGACCGCTCCGAACTGGCTGTATTCCGGCAAATCTATGCTGATATCGGGGACGAACAGAGTATTGAACAGAGCTTAAGTACCTTTTCCTCCCATATGACAAATATTGTATCCTTCCTGAAAAAGGTTGACGAACAGTCACTTGTCTTATTTGATGAACTTGGTGCCGGAACAGACCCGACTGAAGGTGCCGCACTTGCCACCGCGATTTTATCTTATCTCCATAAGAGAGGAATACGCACAATGGCAACTACCCACTATAGCGAGCTGAAAGTTTATGCGCTGACAACACCGGGCGTTGAGAATGCCTGCTGTGAGTTTGACGTGGAAAGCCTGCGCCCTACTTACCGGCTGTTGATCGGAATTCCGGGTAAAAGCAATGCCTTTGCCATTTCCGGGAAAATCGGCCTTCCTGATTATATTATCGAAGATGCAAAAAAGCGCCTGTCAGAACAGGATGCCTCGTTTGAAGATTTGATTGCCGATCTGGAAAACAGCAGACGTATTATTGAAAAAGAACGGGAAGAAATTCAGGCTTATAAGAGGGAAGTAGAAGCCCTGAAATCAAAAATAAAGAAAAAAGAAGAAAAAATGGATGAGCAGAAAGAACGCATATTGCGCGAAGCCAATGAAAAAGCCGGCGTAATTTTGCGCGAAGCTAAGGAACTGGCAGATGAGACCATGAAGAACTTCCGAAAATTCAGCACGGAAAATATTTCTGCGGCCGAAATGGAGAAGGAGCGGGAACGTCTGCGTAAGAAGATACAGGATACTTCCCAGGCTTCTGCGATGAAAGCTCCTACACCGAGGAAGGTTCACAAGGCATCTGAATTTACGCCGGGCACTTCTGTCAAAGTACTGAGCCTGAACCTGACCGGAACCGTGACATCTCTTCCGGATTCCCGTGGAAATGTTACCGTCCAGATGGGAATTATGCGTTCACAGGCCGCTATTTCCGACCTTGAGATTATCGAGGAGACACCTTCCTACAGTCCGAAGAAACCTCAGCGTACCGGAAGCGGACAGATTAAAATGAGTAAATCTCTTTCCGTAAGCCCGGAAATCAATCTTATCGGCAGAACCGTGGATGAGGCGATCTCAGAACTGGACAAATATCTCGATGACGCGCTCCTGTCACATCTGGGAAGCGTCCGCATCGTACACGGAAAAGGAACCGGGGCTTTAAGAAAGGGAATCCATGAGTATCTCCGCCGCCAGAAGCATGTCAAATCGTACCGCCTGGCAGAATTTGGCGAGGGAGATGCCGGTGTAACAATTGTGGAATTCAAATAACAGAACAATGATAAGAAACGGAGGTATGTCATGGTTACAAAACAAAAAATTCTGATTGTTGATGATGATGAAAATATTGCAGAGCTGATTTCGCTCTATTTAATGAAAGAATGTTTCGATACGAAGATAGTATATGACGGTGAGGAAGCACTTCGGGTGTTTGATACCTATCGGCCGAATCTGATTATCCTCGACCTGATGCTTCCGGGCATCGACGGCTATCAGGTCTGCCGCGAAATTCATGCAAAATCCCAGACACCGATCATCATGCTTTCGGCAAAAGGAGAAGTGTTTGACAAGGTTCTGGGACTGGAGCTTGGCGCAGATGATTATATGATGAAGCCCTTTGATTCTAAGGAACTCGTAGCAAGAGTGCGTGCGGTGCTGCGCCGCTATCAGCCTGTAAAGCAGGAAGCTCCCCCGGCCGAAAAGGTGAAATGCGTTGAATATGAAGGACTGACCATTAACCTTACAAACTACTCTGTTGTCTGTGACGGCAAACCGGTGGAAATGCCTCCGAAGGAACTGGAGCTTTTATACTTTCTTGCAGCTTCGCCAAACCAGGTATTTACAAGGGAACAGCTCCTTGATCAGATATGGGGTTATGAATATGTAGGAGACACCCGCACCGTGGATGTGCATATCAAACGTCTCCGGGAAAAACTCAAAGACCACGAAACCTGGAGTCTGGGAACCGTCTGGGGAATCGGCTATAAATTTAACGTAAACAGAGGATTCTAAAATAAAGAGATGTGGCTATTATGAAACATACAAGTACACTTTACCTGAAATTTATTCTGATATATATTATATTTGGTTTTTTGTGCATGTTCACCACTTCCACTCTTGGAAATGAGCTGATGCTCAGCGGCATCAAAAAAAACACCTCAGAAAAACTGTACGAGGAAGCCAATGTACTTGCTTCCTCGTATCTTCCGTCCTATTTCAGCGGAAATGTTACGGACTGGA
This sequence comes from Lachnospiraceae bacterium, assembly GCA_004556565.1. Classification (GTDB taxonomy): domain Bacteria; phylum Bacillota; class Clostridia; order Lachnospirales; family Lachnospiraceae; genus Schaedlerella. The sequence goes on from SFGN01000007.1 coordinate 42,079, forward strand.
GTGTTAATTTACAGCTAAATGCCATGAAAACTTATCTGGACTGTTCCATCTGGTTTGTAAATGCGGACGGTTCCCTGATCACGGCATCAACGCAGGACGGCACAAAAGCACCCGAGATCATCCAGGATTTTAATCCTGCCGAGACCGGGGGCAGCCTGTACGTCATCGGTGACTACCACGGATACTTTGACGAGGATGTTATGACCATTATGGCACCTGTCATCCAGGGCTTCTATACCCGCGGATATCTTCTGATGCATGCCCCGATCTCCGTCCTTAAAGACCGCTGTAATCAGATGATGCGGCCCGTTCAGATTACGGTGGCTGTCATTTATCTGATCTCAATAATCTTCCTGATAGCATTCTATTTCCTGATTTACAGAGTGCTGCGTCATATTACCGAAGCCGCCAGGCAGTATGCTTCCGGCAATCTGGATTATGAGATCCCGATTCACACAGAAGATGAATTTGGATATCTGTCTGCTTCCCTGAACTATATGTCATCTCATCTTCGGGATATGGAAGATTATCAGAAGAAAATCGTAGGAAATGTTTCCCATGATTTCCGTTCTCCGCTGACATCCATCAAAGGGTATGTGGAGGCAATGACTGACGGGACTATTCCTCCGGAGCTCCATGACAAGTATTTGAAAATTATTTTATTTGAAACAGAAAGACTGACGGATCTGACCCGTGACCTGCTGACCCTGAATGAATTTGATACTAAAGAATTGATGCTCACCAAGACTGAGTTTGATGTTCAGGAAATGATTAAGCGTACAGCAGCAACCTTTGAAGTGATCTGCACGGGAAAACACATTTCCATCCAGCTTTTGCTGCTTCCCGGCAGCGTGACGGTATATGCTGACTCCGGAAAAATCCAGCAGGTTCTTTACAACCTGATTGACAATGCAATTAAATTCAGTGAACATGACTCCGTCGTCACAGTTGAAGTTACGGAAAAAACCGGAAAGGCATATATTTCCGTCAAAGACTCCGGTATCGGAATTCCCAGAAAGGATCTTCAAAAAATATGGGAACGTTTTTATAAATCCGATGCATCGCGCGGAAAAGATAAAAAAGGTACCGGTCTTGGGCTGGCCATTGTAAAAGAAGCTATCCAGGCGCATGATGAACGTATCAATGTTATCAGTACAGAAGGGGTCGGAACCGAATTTATCTTTTCCCTGACATTGGTAAACCCGAAGAAAAGATGAAGATACCGACATAACGGCATTCAACCGGCTGAACTGTTACCAAATTGATATATTATATAAGAATTCAAAGTCCTGTATTTTAAGGTATTAAAAGTCCTGCGGCAATAATAATTATGCCGCAGGACAGAGGACTCCCGCAGATGGGATTCTTTTTTATTCATATAACATATTCTGTATGGACGCGCTGTCCAGGTTCTCACATGTCACCCATATATATCCGGTATTCACTTCCGCCTCATTACCGATCTGAAGCACGGTTCTCGCCGCGGCAATGACAGACGCATAACCGATTCCAAACGGGTTCTGGATGACAAGTCCGGCAATCTCCCCTTTCCTGAGTGAGTCGATCTGTTCTTCCCCGCCGTCAAAACCGACCAGCACGATCGGCTGTTTTTCTTCCTCTTCCGTTTCAGCTTCTGCTTCGGTTTCTTTCCCGGAGTCCTCACCGGATGTCTCTTCATCCGCTTCCTGAACTGTCTCTTTTTCCGTTTCCTTATCTGCTTCCTGCCCTGACTCTTCAGTGGTATCCTTCTGATCGGCGGACACTGCTCTGCCCTCCGCCTTCACTGCGGAAAGCCCCAGGCGCACGGCGTTGACATTAGTTCCAAAAATCCCTTTGACCTCCGGATGCTTCCGGATATAATATTGTATGACTTCTTCATCAGACATACTGTCCGCAGAAAACTCTTTTTCTCCTTCCTCAAGCTCCGCATTCTTCTCTTCCGCAATCGCTTTTTTAAGATCTTCCAGCCTGTCACAGTAAATCGTCTCGGCTATTGTCACATCCTGATAGCTTTCTGATATCTTCTCACAAAAGCCGGCTTCCCGCTCTTTTGCAGACTCAGATGTCGAATCATGGACAAGCAAAATGACTTCTCCGCTGCCTCCGATCTCATCAGCCAGCTTATATGCACCTGTTCTGGCAGCATCATTGTTATCGGTTCCAACAGTACACTGAATACCCGGATAAGCATTTCCCGAATCCAGGGCAATAATCGGAATCCCGTTATCTGTAGCCATATCAAACTGTACGGTATATGCTGTCTCATCGATACATGCAATCGCAATAACATCCGGATCTCTGCCCATTTCCTCATCCAGTATGTTCACCTGCTCATTAAAATCTTCACTCTTAGCCGGAGCATTAAAGGTTACTTTGATTTTATCTGCCCCTTTATAGCCGAGTGCCTTATTCAAATCCTCCGCCGCCTGCATAACTCCTGCCTTAACAGTCTTCCAGTAAGCAGAAGATTCTTCCTTTCCGATTACAGATATATACGTCCCCGGCTCGAGATTCAGACCATCCGTATGACTGTATACAGACGGTGAAACAGCATTCAGATTATCCTGATAGACCGGTTCCTCATTTTTCTCGCCTGTGTAAGAATTCTGTGTTTTTTTGTCAGCGCAGCCGCCCAGAGAAATAATCAGGCCCGCCGCAACCGCCAGGGCTGTAATCCTCATTGTATTATATGTTCTGTATTTCTTCTTATTTTTTCGATTCTCCATTACATAAATTCTCCCCATATGCTCATTCCGCGTAAAGCGGATATTTGAAATTCAGGATTATGATAGAACAGGTGCACAGGGCTCGCCTTGCCTTCTCCCGCAAACACATACCTCGCCTGTATCTAATCTGCCGACTTATACTATACACTAAATCTGTGAAAATGAAAGGAAATTTTTCTTAAATTTTCTAAAATATTAATTATCGTTTAAGGAACTCAAAAATGGTCCACCGGACCATTTTTTCATATGCTTGGCAACTCAAAATAGATCCACCGGACCATTTCATATGCTTGGCAACCAAAGCATATATATGCAGGCGGAGATTCGGGCGTGAACAATCCTCCATGTTCAGCATTGCATCTGATTTAGAGCATAAAATCTCTTGTATATTTCTTATATTTGTATTAGAATGAGGATAACAACGATGGATTATTTCCGTTGGAATACTAAGAAGGAGGTACATACCATGGCACATGTAATTGGTGAAGAATGTGTAAGCTGCGGTACTTGCGAAAGCGAATGCCCGGTAGGCGCTATCGCAGAAGGTGATGGCAAATACGAAATCGATGCTGATAGCTGCGTAGATTGTGGAGCATGCGAGGCTGCTTGTCCGATAGGCGCTATCTCAGCTGAATAATCTTTCTATTATAATCAGGCGGGAGAGAGCTCCCGTCTGTTTTTTTGTCCTCATTTGACGAACGATTTCGTTCTGTTTTTCATTCAGGGTATGATATACTACGGTTAGTAAATCTTTTTCATAAAGCATCTCAAGGAGGTATACATATATGGGTGAGGTCAGATTCATGATTTCGGAAGCCGCCAAACAGGTTCATGTGGAATCTCATGTACTGCGCTACTGGGAGGAAGAACTGGATCTGAAAATCGGGCGGACCGAGATGGGCCACCGATATTATACCGAAGATGACATACAGCTTTTTCAATGTATCAGGAAACTAAAGAATGAAGGAATGCTGCTGCGGGATCTGAAGCCTCTGATCCCTGAATTAAAACGGACCAGACAGGCACTGTCCGAGGCAAAGCAGGAACAGGTATCTCAAGACATCTCTGCAGTGTCTTTTCACTCCGAAAAAAATATCGAAAGTGATGAGACTGCACCCGGGACAAATGCTGATATGCAAAAAGTATCCTCTGAAGCCAGCAAAGCCAAAGACCGGCCGTCTTGTAAAGATGATGATTCTCCTAACCCTGAAACAGCATCCGTTCCTGCAGTAACCCAGGCCGATATCACTTCTGCCGCACAGCTTGAGCAGGCCAAAGCCCTGATTGAGGATATACTCTCTGACGTAATTGCTGCCAACAATGAAACTCTGGAAGAAAATATAAGCCGGAGAGTGACAGCTGATATGATACGTGAAATGGATTATCTTTTTCAGGCAAATGAACGTCGGGAGGAAGAACATTTCCGCAAACTTGACTGCCTCATCAGACAGCAGCAGGCAACACGCCGGGAAGCATCCAAAAGCTCTCCCATCGGCAAACTGAAGAAAATCTTTACATAATAGTAACAGTTCAGCACGCGCCATTCGCAAAACGCACCTCCGGTGCTGCCTCGCTGCCTCGCAGCTATTTTTGCTCATTTCCGGGCGCTAAGCTCATAACCGAAGCGGCGTGCTCTTTCATGCAAGCATGATCCGCACACCTTTTCGATTATGGCTGAACTGTTACACATAATACATATTTTTTCAAAAAGCAGGACCGTTACTGGTCCTGCTTTCGTAATTCGTTTCCGAATTTTGTATACTGAGGCATCCATGCCAGACGCACAGTCCCTATCGGGCCGTTCCTCTGCTTGGCAATAATAATTTCAGCAATATTCTTATCCTCTGTATCCGGTTTATAGTAATCCTCGCGGTAAATAAACATACACACATCCGCATCCTGCTCAATTGCCCCGGATTCGCGGAGATCAGAAAGCATCGGACGTTTATCCGTTCTGGACTCCACCGCACGGCTCAACTGTGACAGTGCGATCACCGGAACATTCAGTTCTCTTGCAAGCCCTTTCAGGGAACGGGAAATTTCCGAAATCTCCTGCTGACGGCTCTCATTACTCCGCTTACTGCTTCCACTCATAAGTTGCAGGTAGTCGATAATAATCAAATCCAGTCCATGCTCCAACTTATATTTCCTGCATTTAGACCGCATCTCAGCAATCGAAATACCGGACGTATCATCAATGATCAGTTTTGATTTACCGATCGTGCCTGCACCTTCGATAAGTTTTTCCCAGTCACTGTCTTTCAGATTACCGGTACGAAGCACCTGGGCATCAACATTTGATTCCAGAGAAAACAGACGGTTCACCAGCTGCTCCTTTGACATTTCAAGGCTGAAAATTGCTACCGCTTTCTTCTGACGAAATGCCACATGCTGTGCTATATTCAGCACAAATGCTGTTTTCCCCATTGATGGCCTTGCTGCAATCAAGATCAGGTCAGACGGCTGCAGCCCGGATAATTTATAATCCAGATCAATAAACCCGGTCGGAATTCCAGTCACATGCCCCTTTGTCTTGGATGCACGTTCAATATTATCCAGCGCGTTCAGGACGACCTGCTTGATTGGGACAAATTCCTGCATGTTTCCCCGTTCTACCAAGGAAAAAATCTGTTTCTCTGTTGTCTCAAGAATTTCTTCCAACGGCTTATTCTCCAGATAACAGATATTGGCAATCTCTTCATTAATTTTAATCAGCCTTCGTAGCGTTGCCTTCTCCCTGACGATCTGGGCATAGTATTTTACGTTTGCCGAAGTCTGTATGCCTGACAAAAGCTCTCTGGCATATTCCATACTGCTGACTTCGGGAGGGACATTTTTTTCTTTCAAATGTTCCTGCAGCGTAATCAGATCCACCGGCTTTCCCGCATGGAATAATTCCACCATGCTGTCGAACAGAATTCCATAGGTTGTCTGATAAAAATCCTCTCCGGAAATAATCTCCGAAGCGATCAGGACAGCATCTCTGTTCATCAACATTGCCCCCACAACTGCCTGCTCTGCTTCCGTGCTGTGAGGCATTATTCTTTTAATAACCGCTTCTTCCATAAAAGATTTCCACTCCTGATCCAAATCTTTTTATGCTTCTTCTTTAACAACCACTTTCAACTCCGCGGTCACTTCCGGATGAAGTTTGATCGGTACGGTATAAGTCCCAAGAGCTTTAATTGCATCTTTCAGCTGAATCTTCTTTTTATCTATATCAAGTCCCATCTGCTCTTTGACAGCAGCACCGATTTCTTTACTGGACACGGATCCGAAAGCCCGGCCGCCTTCCCCTACTTTGATAGAAAGCACCACCTGGCCTTCTGCCAGCTCACCGGACAGCTTCTGCGCCTGAGCAAGCTGCTCCTTCGCTTTTTTAGCTTTATTATCATTCTGGAGCTTCAAATCGTTCAGATTCTTGCTGTTTGCTTCCAGCCCAAGCTTTTTCGGCAGGATAAAGTTTCTTGCATATCCGTCGCTTACATTGACAATCTCACCCTTTTTGCCAAGGGCTTTTACATCCTGTAATAAAATCACTTTCATGTTCTTACACTCCTTTTCCCGTTAAATATCCCCATCTTCAATCATGCGGTCGATGGTCGCTTTCAAAGTTTTAATCGCTTCTTCCATATCCGTATGCTCAAACTGTGCCCCAGCGGCATTGATATGTCCACCGCCTCCAAGCCGTTCAGCGATAATCTGCACATTTACTTCATCGATTGAACGGGCACTGAGATATATCTTTTCATTGTAGATCGTCAGCACAAAAGATGCCTTGATTCCGCTGATATCCAGCAACTCATTTGCCGTCTGTGCCCCCAGAACCGTCGGGCTGTCAATATCGCTCGGACACTGCGCGATTGCATATTGCTTACGGTAAACTTCAGCCATACGAACCGCTTCTGCCTTTGCTCGATAAGAATCAATATCATCACGGAACATCTTTCTTACGCGTGTGATATCCGCCCCACATCTTCTCAGGAATGCCGCCGCTTCAAAAGTCCTCACTCCTGTCCTGTTCATAAAGTTACGGGTGTCAATCATAATTCCGGCATACAGGCAGTCCGCCTCCACTCTCGGAATCTTCACATCATCAACAATGTACTGCAGTACCTCCGCAACCATCTCACATGTGGAAGATGAGTACGGTTCCACATAAGAAAGCACCGCATTCTCGATCACTGTGCTGCCCTGTCTGTGATGGTCGAGCACCGCCGTCATGCGTGACCGCTTCAGAAGCTCCGGACATTCCGTCATCTGCGGTTTGTTCGTGTCCACGACAATCACCATGGTATTATCCCCCATGTACCCCTTCGCCTGTTCAGATGTCAGAAAAATGTCCCTCGGATATGATGGATTCTGCAAAATCTCATCGTAAAGCGGACGAACCGAACTCGTCACATCATTAATAACGATATGTGCTTTTTTCTTCAGCTCTGCTGCTGCGCGATAAATTCCTACGCAGGCACCCAGACTGTCGGCATCCGCCACCTTATGTCCCATGACAAGTATCTGATCCTTTGTCACGATAAATTCCCGGAGAGCTTCTGCCTTAACACGTGCTTTCACGCGGGTATTCTTAGATGTCTGCTCTTTCTTTCCGCCGAAATATGTGATCCCGTGGCAGTCCTTCACGACTGCCTGATCGCCGCCCCTTGCGAGTGCCAGATCTATCGCGATACGGGCATAATTATAACTCTGAGAATACGTCGAAGTATTCAGCCCAAGCCCGATACTCAGCGTAGCAGGACGGGAATTACCGTTATTCACCTGCTTAACTTCTTCCAGCAGGGAAAATTTATCTTCTTTGATCTTTAAATAACTTTCCTTGCTGATCACAACAAAATATTTATCTTTTTCCAGTTTCTTGACGATTCCGTCCACGTCGCCGATATATTTCGTAATCTTACGGTCTATCAGTGCAATCAGAAGCGCCTGGCGCACTTCTTCCACACTGTCGATGACCTCGTCAAAATTATCAATATAAATCAGGCCTGCCATCAGGCGCTGTGCCTCATTTTCCCTGATATACGCATTCAGCTCAGTCACATCTGTCATACTGACTGCGATCAGATATTCTTTTTCCCTTGCTATCTGCAGGATTTCCTCCGTTTCACTGAAGCCTTCGATAGAAATCTTTTTCAGTTCCACATGATAATCGCGGTTATCATATGTTACTTCCTTCTCCACACAGTCCATCTCCCCTTTCGGAAATACACTGCGGTTCAGTTCCGGAAGAAGCTTCTTCAGATATTTCTCTTTCCTCTGGTTTGAAAATAATTCCTCAAAACGTTTGTTTTTCCAAAGGATTCTCCCATCTTCCATTAAAATAGCATACGGGGAGGAAAGCTCTTTTAAAAGTGTATTCTGAATGCTCTTGTACTGAGTCGAAAACTGAATCATATCCGCCAGTATTAAAGAACGGTTATAGAAATACAGACCGCCCACGATCGCAGCATAAATGATAATGAAAATAGACATCATCACGCCGCCTTTGCGGTCAATCTTATACATCCAGATATTCATCGCAATCAGAAGCACGGTCATAATAATCGGCCACTGCATATACAGCCGGAGCTGTCCTTTTAATCGCACATCCTTCTTCTTCATCTTATATTCCTCATAATAAACTGATCGGATATTCCGAATAAACTTTTTTCTCCGTAATTACGGAAGCCTTGAGATGCCTGTTTATTATAGCACCTTTCACGGGATTATTCCACTACTTTGCACCAAATCCCTTTTTAAGGGTTCTTCCCGATAACGCATCGCCGCCCTGATATGATAAAAGCCTTTAAACACTGATGTCTTCAGCATTTAAAGGCTCTCTTTCAATTCATGTTATCACACCCAGGCAATTAATCCTGTACGTATGGCATAAGTGCAATATGTCTTGCTCTCTTGATTGCTACTGTGATAGCTCTCTGATGCTTTGCACAGTTTCCTGTGATTCTCCTCGGAAGAATTTTTCCTCTTTCAGAGATGTATTTTTTCAGCTTTGCTACGTCTTTGTAATCAATTTCGTTATTCTCTTTTCCGCAGAATACGCAAACTTTTTTTCTTCTGCGTACAGGGCCTCTTCTCTTGAATCCGCCCTCTGGTTTATTACCCTTTTCGAAAGCCATTTTTCTTACCTCCTGATTGAATCAAGTACGTCTCTCTGTCCGGAGAAACTAGTTAAACGGCAACTCCTCGTCAATCCCGTCCGGAATATTCATAAATCCATCGCCCGCGTCAACGCTCGGTGTACGTGCCGGCGCCGGTGCAGCCTGTCTGTAAGAACCTCTGTTAGCTTCGCTCTCTGCTCTGCTCTCAGCAAATTCCTGTTCCTCTACAACTACTTCTGTCGTATAGACTTTATTGCCGTCCTTGTTCACGTAGCTTCCTGTCTGGATTCTTCCCGAAACAGAAACCCGCATTCCCTGACGGAAATACTTCTCTGCAAATTCTGCGGAACGACCGAACACAACACACGGAATAAAATCTGCGGTCGCGTCATTGTCCCTCTTGAATCTGCGGTCAACGGCCAATGTATATCTTCCTACTGCGGTTGAACTGTCACCCTGTGAATATCTAACTTCCGGGTCTCTTGTAAGGCGACCCACCAAAACCACTTTGTTCATATATACCTCTTTCTTTATGCTTCCTGTCTAACGCATAAATATCTGAGAACATTATCCATGATACGGATACGCTGCTCAATCTCTGCCGGAGCAGTACTCTCAGCTTCGAAGTGGATGAAGTAGTAATATCCTTCTTTCATTTTCTGAATTTCGTAAGCAAATCTTCTCTTACCCCATTCATCAACATCCGTTACGACACCGCCGAAACGTGTAATGAGAGCTTTTACTTTCTCAATCACTTCTGCTCTTGCATCGTCTTCGATTTTTGCGCTGACAACAACAGCTAACTCATACTTGTTCATGTCTTTGCACCTCCTTCTGGTCTCTGGCCCCCGGACTCCCCGGGAACAAGGAATGTAAATAGCCGTCATTCCTATAATTAAAACGGCATGTCACAATTTGAAATATTATCATATATCCCTGCATATTTCAAGCATTTTTCAAAAATATTTATAACCTTTCAGACGGTATGCCTGATTTCTTTTGTATTCTTTTCCACCAGTTTTCTCGGGACCATCACCTGATGCCCGCACCCGGTGCATTTCAATCTGAAATCAGCCCCAACGCGAAGCACCATCCACTCGGAGCATCCGCATGGATGTGGTTTCTTCATACGGATAATATCTCCCTGTGCGAAACGATCTGCCATAATTACTCCCCTCCTGTTACCTTTTCCTGCCTGACCACGACTCCCTGCAGCAAAAATCTTTCCTCGTCATTTACGTTTGTACAGGTTGACAGGCTTACAATATGAGACTGGGAATGAATTTCCGCATCCACCGGATAAAATGCCCCGCTTCTGCACATGTTCAGATACTCCTGAAACTGCATATCAGATGTAAAATCCAGTGTATAATATTCTGAGGAAGCGTCAACGATACTTGCCGCAAATATTTTACACGTTGTAACCTTCCCGTCCGGCGTATAAATGTAAAAATATGGATGTTCCCTGCAGAAATCTTCATCTGCATATTGATTAAGCTGGGAGAACATCTCTCCCCCCACCTTCATATTATGCCCGTAAATGAAAGTATTGCGGTCAGCAAGCGGGGCACTGTTTCGCATATCCATAAAAATCGCTCCAAGTTTATTGTCCCCGTTCTGAAATGTTTTTGTCAGATATTCTTTATTGTCCGAACTCTTTACCACCGGATAACTGATAATGGACGGCTCTTCAAAACGAATCCATGCAACCGTATCCGGATTCTCCTGGAGCAGTGCATTGAAATTAATGCTAAATGCTCTGGCTTCTGCAATATTTTCATCCTCGCCCGCGGGAAGTGAGACTGCCAGCTCTCTGACCGCCTGATACTCTTCGCCTCCCTGATAATATTCCATAAGCAATTGTGCAAGCTGAAACCCGGAAAAGCAGAATACGGCCAGGCATGCGACCAGCAGAATACTGACTGCCAGCTTTCTGCGTTTTTTCTTTCTTCTTTCCTTCAGATGCCTCTCCAGATCCTGATTGTTGATTTTCTTTTTCTTCCCGGCTTTCTCCGGATGTGCCCCGCTGCGGTTTTTATTTCTTTTCTCCGCAGCCCTTGAGGGCTGTCCTCTTTCAACTCTCTCCCCGGTGTCTGACCTTCGCCTGTCTCCCTGTCTTTCCGGGACGGCTGAATTTTGCCTTCTTTCTCGTCTCACCGGTGCATCAGCGCTTCGGCTGCCGGCTTTCTGCCCGGATTTTTTTGTGCCCTGGTTTTTACTCCCGGAATTCTGCCGTTCACCTAACTGATTCCGTCTTCTTTCTCCTGTGAGTTTCCCCGCCTGGTTTCTTTCTCTGCTTTCCTCTTGTGTTTCCATTCGACTGCCTCGATTCTCCTTCAATTTTATCTTTTGCCGGCTGCAGTTTTGATAATCCATACCCGTGACATTTACTTATATTTTCTTGTTTTCAGCAATTCGTCAATGGCAAATGCAACCCCCAGATTGTCATTTGATTTTGTTATATATTTTACTGTCTCCTTAATTTCCGGAACCGAATTTTCCATAGCAACGGTTGCCCCGAAATCCATTGATAACATAGAGTAATCATTCATGCTGTCCCCCAAAACCATCACTTCATCCATCATATATCCCAGTGACTCGATATATTCTTTCAGAACCGGTCCTTTCTGTGCACGCACATCTGTAATTTCAAGATTATTGACCCAAGAAGAAGCAACCGCAATCAGCGGGTTATTTCCCAGCTTTTTCTCTATCGAAGCAATTGTTTCCTCATCTTTTGCATACAGAAATATTTTATAGACCGGCACATTCTCATTTCTCAGTGCCTGAAAATCAGGAACGATTTTTGTGCTTGCCTCCATCCTTTTATACAATCCTGTTTTCATAATTTCTTCCGGCTTCATGTCCAGGAAAAATAACTGAAAATATAAAACAGAATTTTTCCTGATTTCCTCAGCAGTCCCGATCTGATAATCACAGTCCCGCGTACAGAAAATCATGGAAATATCGTAGGTTTTCAGTATTTCATAAATCTCTTCGCACAAATCCATATCCAGCTTCAGACAGCTTACTATCCTGTGCTGCGCATCTCTCACTTCCGCCCCGCTGCTCAGGACATAGTCACATACAATATCCGTCTCTTCCATGATCTGCATGGCGGTGTGATAATTTCTCCCGGTAGCTATGATGAACCGAATTCCGGCATCCTGGGCACGATGTATCGCTTCAATCGTCTGCGGGGCAATCTCATGATTGTCGCCAAGCAGTGTTCCGTCCATATCACTTGCTATTACCTTAATCATATAAATCTCCCTCTCTGTGAAATACTACTGTTATTCTGATTTGGCGCTTTTCATTTACCATAATAGAACAGCCGCCTGTTTGTCAAGAAATATGATAAAAAGTCCCCATAACCTCTGTTACGGGGACTTTCAAGAGGCGCAGACCGGATTTGAACCGGTGAATCAGGGTGTTGCAGACCCACGCCTTACCACTTGGCTACTGCGCCATAATGACTCCTACGGGAATCGAACCCGTGTTACCGCCGTGAAAGGGCGATGTCTTAACCGCTTGACCAAGGAGCCTTATTATACAATATAAAATATTTTGTCAAATATTTATCGCACGGCCGCTGTTTCCACAGCGACCGTTTTGTATGATATCATAGGTTATATACTTTTGCAAGTATTTTTTTATATTTTTCTAACCTTTTTTTGACGGCAGTTACAGTCCTCACTATGATCATCACCTACATGCGAACCCGGCATGCTGACGCATTACATTTTTTATTCAAACAACGGCGTAGAGAAATATCTTTCTGCCGTATCCGGAAGTATCGTAACAACTGTCTTTCCCTTTCCAAGTTTCTTTGCCAGCTTCAGGGCCGCCGCCACATTTGTCCCGCTGGAAATACCGCACATCAGTCCTTCCAGCCTGGACAGATCTTTCGCTGTCTGCAGTGCTTCTTCGTCTGTCACAATGAAAATGTCATCATAAATATTCTGGTTGAGTACCTGCGGCACCACGCCGTCACCGATTCCCATCTGTATATGCGTCCCCACAGTACCTCCGGCGAGCACAGCAGCATTTTCCGGCTCTACTGCCCAGATTTCAATATCCGGATTCAGTGCTTTCAATGTTTCGCCTATACCGGTGATAGTCCCGCCCGTTCCGATCCCGGAGCAAAAGCCGTGAATCGGTCCTGCTACCTGTTCAAGGATCTCCAGCCCTGTATGATGGCGGTGAGCCATCGGATTCGCTTCGTTCTCAAACTGCTGAGGAACAAATACCTTTGGATTTTCAGCTGCCATTCTCTCCGCCATGTGCATACATTCCTCAATACAATCACCGATATTTCCCGCATCATGCACAAGAATTACCTTTGCCCCATAATGTTCCACCAGCAATTTTCTCTCCCGGCTCACAGAATCCGGCATGATAATTATAGTCTCATACCCTTTCACCGCACCCACAAGGGCAAGCCCGATTCCCTGATTTCCGCTGGTCGGCTCCACGATAATCGAATCCGGTGTCAGAATTCCCTGTTCCTCTGCCTTGCAGATCATGTTGTATGCCGTTCTTGTCTTCACGGAACCTCCCACATTCAGTCCCTCGAATTTTACCAGTACCCGCGCCGAATCCGGTTCAGGCATCCTTTGCAGCTCAATCATCGGTGTGTGACCGATTGCCTCTAAAACATTTTGATAAATCATCCTCTGTCTCCTCCGTCGCTTCATCATAACATAATATGCGAAAAACCTCGTAAACTATATCGTCTACGAGGTTTTAAAGCTCCCCGAGTTGGGCTCGAACCAACAACCCCACGGTTAACAGCCGTGTGCTCTACCATTGAGCTATCGAGGAAGATTCATGTATCCGGATTCATCGGAATACCATATATCCGGATTAGTGGAGAATACGAGATTCGAACTCGTGACCTCCTGCTTGCAAGGCAGGCGCTCTCCCAACTGAGCTAATCCCCCAAACATAGCTGCACAAGCAAGTCATGCAACTATTTAAATTTAACACATTCTTTCTCCTTTGTCAACAAATTCGCGTAAAATTTACAATAAAATATGTGGATTGTGGTCAATCCTCACCAGCCAAAAAAGTGCATTCTGTGCTTTCCGCCGCTGCACATATATTTACGTGTAACCGAAATCAGGCCGGACGGCCGCATTCAATCAAAATGACATCAGTTTCCCCAGCAGCAGATTTGTCCGGTAAAGTAATGTAAGTATCTGGCTGTTCTCGATCATTTCAAAACACTGAGTTCCGATATTTGTAGAATAAAGGAGCGTCACGATCAGAAATATTACCCATACAATTAACAATGCCCCCAGTGCGCCAAGCAGCGCACCTCCGATATGGTTCAGTGTTCCGATTACCGGAAGTTCTCCGATGATATCCACTGCCGCCATCAGAGCCTTTACAATAATAATTGCCAGAATAAAGGTCACAAGGAACGACAAAATATGTATCACCATCCGCGAAATATAAGATGCCACATATTTAGGAAAACTATCCACCCCAAGTTCTTCGTAGACAGCATTGTTATTATTATCCAGAAGCGCTTCCTTCACAAATTCAGGAAAGATGGAATTTTCAACCTGTCTTACCTGTTCTTCTTTCGGAATGTCCCCTATTACGTCCAGAATGTCCTCTGCAGCGATTCCAAGTGCACGCCAGTCCACACTTCCCAGATTCTGCAGTTCTTCCCGGCTCAGATACTCGAGAGATGTCCCCGTAAGATCTTTTCCGGCAAATAAATCTGCTGAAATTTCCGGCACAAACAGCTCCACGCACTTCTCTTCCACCATCTCATCAAACGGCGTGAATTTTGCAACCATGTCCCCCACCATCGGTGCGGTATAAATTACGATTATAATCGTCAGAACTGAAGAAAGCAGTGACAGACCGATTCTGAAAAACCCCCGTACAGCCCCGACAACAATACATATAAGAAAAATCACCGCAACAATTATCAACAACCAATTATCCATTCTTTTATCTCCTCGTAAATTATTTATTCTGAAATGAAATCAGTCCCCCAGCTTTATGAGCTGCAGTTCATTCTCATCCATCATGAGATACTGGTTAAGTTCATTTACAGGCGCGATCACCAGCGGCTCCGTGCCCAGACTTCCCTTATACCGTACAACACCTGTCGCTGTAATAATACATATTTGTGAACCTTCATAAAGTATTATTTCATTTCCGCTCATTTGTACATTACTGTAATCCCCGCTGATCTGCATGTTCAGAACCTGTTTTCCGTTTTTATCATACAGGCGCAGCTCAAATCCTGATTTTTCTGCATTCAAAAGGATAAATCCGATATATTTGTCCGTATGAAATACACTTCGTATTTCCTGGTTCAGCTCAATCTCCTTTTGTTTTACAGGTACATCTTTACCTTTAAATAACAAAAAGGAATGATCCCCGACCGCCACAGATACTTCTTTATCCATAAAGAACAGTTCCGGAACAACCGAATTTTCACAGACTTCTGATGTGACCTCCAGATTTTTTTTATCTTTTCCTGCCTCACCGAAATTATAATAAATGATATTCGTTACCAGTGTCCCGTCCGACGTACTCAGACAGGAAACTGCCAGGACAGTCCCATCCGGAGACATCTCCAGCCCCACAGGATAACCCAGCGATCCTGCCGTCACCTGATTTTCTACAAGAATATTACCCGCAGCATCATACGTCACAATCTGCGGGGACATTTCATTTTTCATCAGTACACTGACAATTCCCTGATTGGAAACAGAAAATTTTTCAATCGGGAGCGGAGTCTCAATTTCGCCTTTCAGCCCCTTTTCGGTAAACACCTGTATAAAATTTCCACCTATATCACCTATGGCAAATGCATTTTCATTTACATCCGCCGCAGGATTGGAAAACTGAGAGGACTGAATCCATCGTTCCTTATTCTGTTTATCAATGTACGCGACTCCGTTACGGTTATACCGGACAATCCCTTTCCGGAACACCACATATCTGCTGCTTTCCGAAAATGTCTTTTCGTAAGCCTTCACCTGATGCGCTTTTGTATACGGATGATTCGCTGCCAGAAGATATGTGCCGGTCAACATCATGCATATGATCACTGCTGTACCGGCGGTACTCTTAAGCCACCTTCTCCGCCGCCTGCTGCCGGAATTCTTCTGTTCCTCTTTGCCCGGCGGCTTCACCAATTTTAATTGCGGATTTCTCTTACGGGCCATCTTACTCCCCTTATATCTTTAAATTTATTACAGTCCAGTCTGCGTCATTTATCCACAGCTCTGTATTATGACTGAACCGTCATTTTAATAACTCTGCCGGAAGAAACGTCAGAGCCATTTGTATTATAACATCATTTTACGGTAATAGCAATTTTTGTCCGATGTAAATCAGATTTCCGTCCATCAGGCCGTTCATTCGGCAGATAGCATCCACATGAAAAATATCTCCGTAAATCTTCTGGCTGATAATCGCCAGGGTATCGCCGTCTTCCACTACGTAAATGCCGTTACTGCCGTTTCCTGCATCTGCCCCATCAGCCGCCGACACTGTCCCGCTTGCTTCAACCGCTTCCGACTGACGCAGCCCGCTGACAAGAGCATCTGATGATGTTTCACTCGCAGAAGTGCCTTCATCATTCTGAACTCCGACATTTGTCTGCTGCGCCCCCTGATTTGAGGAATCATTTCCATCGGCTGATTCCTGTGCACCCTGATTCTCCTGCGTCAACGTATCCTGTTTGCTGCCGTCACTTTTCTCATTCTCTTCCTGTGCATCATTTTCACCGGCGGCAGAGTCTTCACTTTCCCCGCCGATTTCCTGTCCGTCAGTAATCCCCGCCGATTCAGAAAGCACCTGCAACGTATCCTGGACAGAACGCATTTTGTCAAAATTATTCATCGTAACAACGCCCATGACCAGCACGACAAGAACCAGACAGGCGCTCATCGCATACATCATACGGCTTGTCCTCTTCTGTCTCTGACGTTCCTCGCGGGCGCGGACCAGACTCCGAAAGTCCTTTGCAGCACGATCTTCCACAGTTTCCGAGGGACACACCCCATTTTTCTTTCTGCAGGAAATCATGTAATTCTGCATGCACGGGTTTTTCTCATAATATGTATAATGCCCTGACACCTCAATCAAATCGCTGAATCTGTGGACAAAAAACGCTTCTTCTTTTTCCGCCACATCCTTCATAATGAAAACAGTATTTTCTTTTGGAAATGATTTTTTATGAAGGCTGACCATATCTTCGTCCGGAAACAGCGGTCCGCCGGCACCGGCCGCGAACCAGCCCAACATTTCGCCGTCCTCAAAATATTGTTTGCAGTCTTCATATGCACTCTTCCATGTATCATCATCCAGTATATACCTGCCTTCTTCCATCTTCAGCTCGTGCATCCGGACTGCTCCATATATATAAATATAGTCCTCCTCTTCCGTATGCTGGATGTCCCCGATCAGAAAAGCCCCTATCGGATTTTCGCCTGCCTTCTCACATAACTGTCCCAAAAATGTATCAACATAATCCTCCACATAAATCTTCGGAGAACCGCTGACATTTCCAATCTGACGTACGTTTTTCGGTATCTGTCTCTCCATCATACTCACCTCTGATAAATATTTGCAACTCACCACATCCTGTGCCTGTCCCTCTGAATTACAGAACAGTCCGGCTGCGTCCGGTTTTTGCCGGCTTGTTACTTTTTCAAAGCATAGCACAGGTTTTCAGCTTAATTTATCAGTTGTTGTCAATGAAGTTCGACAAATGGGGACAGATGCCCGAAAAACATCTGTCCCCACCCATATACCTTTTTCGATTGTAAGTATTCTGATCGATTGTAATCTCGTTTAATTCACCTTTTTATTTCTTTTTCAGCATTCTTTTTCAATTCTTATTTTAACAGAATTCTTTTACTTTCCTGTAAATACTTTCTGCATCAAGCCCGTATTTCTTAATCAGCTCCAGAGCCGGGCCGGATTCTGTAAACACATCATTCACACCGATTTTGAGCACTCTTGTCGGAGCTTTTTCCGAAAGTACATCACATACGGCACTTCCAAGACCTCCGATTACAGAATGTTCTTCCACCGTAACAACCTTGCCGGTCTCTTTCGCGGATGCGACTACCAGCTCTTCATCCAACGGCTTGATCGTATGCATATTAATAACCTTTGCATCTATTCCGTCAGCTGCCAGCATTTCGGCTGCCTCCAGACAGTTTGCCACCGGAAGCCCGGTCACAATGATTGTTACATCCTTCCCTTCGCGCAGGACAATGCCTTTTCCAATCTCAAATTTATAATCCGGTCCGTCATTAATGATCGGTACTGCAAGTCTTCCGAAACGCATATATACCGGTCCCTGATATTCATATGCCGCCTTTACAGCCGCACTTGCCTCAATAGAATCAGACGGATTAATGATAACCATTCCGGGAAGCGTCCTCATCAGTGCAATATCCTCATTACACTGGTGGGTAGCACCGTCTTCACCTACAGAAACTCCCGCATGGGATGCGCCGATTTTTACATTCAGATGCGGGTAAGCGATTGAATTACGAATCTGTTCAAAAGCTCTTTCTACAGCAAACATCGCGAACGAACTTACAAACGGAACTTTCCCGGTCGCTGCCAGTCCGGCCGCAACTCCCATCATGTTTGCCTCTGCGATTCCGCAATTGATATGCTTCTCCGGGAACGCCTTTTTTACCATGCCTGTCCTGGTTGCTGCCGCGAGGTCCGCATCCAGCACTACGATATCATCATGCTCTTTAATCAGCTCGAGCAATGCACTTCCATATCCATCTCTTGTTGCGCTCTTCTTTACATCTGACATAACGCTTCACCTGCTTTCTCCAGTTCTTCCATCGCTGCGGCATACTGTTCTGCATTCGGTGCGACTCCGTGCCAGCCGACTGCATTCTCCATAAAGGAAATGCCTTTTCCTTTAACCGTCTTCGCAATAATTGCGGTCGGCATGCCTTGTACTTCACGAGCCTCTTTAAATGCCGCGTCAATCTGATCAAAATCATTTCCGTCAATCGTAATTACATGGAAATTGAAAGCCTCAAATTTCGGTTCCAGCGGATACGGGGAATTCACCTCTTCCAACGTTCCGTCAATCTGAAGATTATTATTGTCAACAATTACGACCAGGTTGTCAAGCTTGCGGGAACCTGCCAACATAGCTGCTTCCCACACCTGACCTTCCTGGATCTCTCCGTCCCCAAGCAATGTATATACACGGTAAGAATCTCCTGAAAGTTTTGCAGATAATGCCATTCCGACTGCTGCGGAAATTCCCTGTCCCAGCGAACCTGAAGACATATCAACTCCCGGTGTACGCTTCATATCCGGATGTCCCTGAAGGTGGAATCCCGTGTGGCGGAGCTTCTCCATATCCTTCCATGGAAAATATCCTTTCAGTGCCAATGCCGCGTACATTCCCGGAGCTGTATGACCTTTGGACAGTACAAATCTGTCTCGGTCCGCTTTCTCCGGATTTTCAGGATCAATATTCATTTCCTCAAAATAAAGATAGGCAAATATTTCTGCCGCAGACAATGAACCGCCCGGATGGCCCG
Source organism: Lachnospiraceae bacterium (assembly GCA_004556565.1). GTDB lineage: Bacteria > Bacillota > Clostridia > Lachnospirales > Lachnospiraceae > Schaedlerella. The sequence continues at coordinate 61,480 of SFGN01000007.1, forward strand.
ACTTTGCATGGTATGTTCCAATTATAATACCCTTGCGGATTTCATTGGCAATTTTCATCAATTCTAATTTGTTCATCAGAAGTCCTCCCGTTTTCCTTCATCTATTCTTCAAAACAGTCCCTTACTCTGTCTGAAATTTCAAGACCGGGGAGTAATCCCCCCGAATATTATAGACATGGTATCAGTTACGGTCAATAGATTTTTTCTACAAATTCTGTCATTTTCTGCTATAACGGTTACAGTTCACAGCTCTGTACGCCCTTCCAGGGCACGGAGCAAAGTCACTTCGTCAATGCACTCCAGATCACCGCCCACCGGAACTCCGCTCGCGATCCTGCTCACTTTTATACCTGCGGGCTTAATCAGCTTGCTGATATACATCGCGGTTGTTTCACCTTCCAGACTGGAATTGGTGGCAATGATCACTTCATCCACATCCCCCTGCAGTCGTTCCATAAGTTCTTTCAGCCGGATATCCCCCGGTCCGATTCCAAGCATCGGGGAAATAGCACCGTGGAGCACATGGTAGACGCCTTCGTATTTTCCTGTCTTTTCATACGCCGCCAGATCCCTTGGTGTTTCCACTACCATGATTGTCCTGTGGTCACGCTTCGGGTTTCTGCAGATGGGGCAAATCTCCTCATCGGTAAGCGTGCAGCATTGTGCACAGTACCGCACATTGTTTCTGGCTTCCACCATTGTTTTCGCCAGTTGTTCCACCTGCTCCTTCGGCATATTAATTATATGAAAAGCCAGCCTCTGTGCCGATTTCGGCCCGATTCCCGGAAGCTGGGAAAAAGATTCAATCAGTCGGCTGATCTGATTACTGTAATAGTCCATCGTTTATCTTCCTTCGTCAAAATACTTTAGAACATTCCCGGCATTCCGCCTCCGAGCCCGCCTGTCAGACGTGACATCGCCGCGCCGGACTCTTCTTCCACTTTGCGCAGAGCCTCATTGGTTGCTGCAACAATCAGGTCTTCAAGCATCTCAATATCGTCCGGATCTACGACATCTTCGGACAGTTTTACCTTCAAAATTTCCCGTTTCCCGGAAATCGTAACCTCCACGGCTCCCCCTCCGGCTGTTGCCGTAAATTCTTTTGTCTCCAGTTCCTTTGCCTGCTCCTCCATCTGACGCTGCATCTTCTGAGCCTGCTTCATGAGATTCGTCATATTCCCCGGCATTGCTCCTCCCGGGAATCCTCCACGTTTTGCCATAATTCAATCCTCCACTGTTATGTCCATATGAATATTTTGATTTTGAATGACTTTTTCCAGATCTACAAATGTATCTTCAAAAGGCCGGCCTTCTTCGGCCTGCCGGATTTCCACTTCCACTCTTTTTCCGATCCGTTTTTCAATATGAGCCTCCAGCTCCTTTATATGTTCTTCTTTCCGCATTGAGTCTGCACTGACCTCATCTGAAATTACGATCAGCAGGCGGTTCTCTCCACCCAGGCTCAATTTGGCACCTTTAAGATAAAAACTGGCAGGCGGCCCCAGTTCATCCCTTATGGAACGGAAATTTTTCACAACTTCTTTGATGTCTTCCGGAATCGCTGCAGGGACAGCCGCCGGCTTCTTCTCCGCCCTTTCATATATTCCGCTTCCCGCGCCCGCATCCGTGCCGCTGCCCGCGCGGACAACAGCCTGACCTGCAGCCGGTATCATTCCACGTTCCATCTTATCCTCAAGAACACGGATCCGATCCAGCACAGAGTCATAATTTGTCTCCATCTCAGGCGTACATAATTTAATCAGTGCCACCTCCAGAAGCACCCGCTTCTGTGTCGCATATTTCATCCGGCCTGACACTTCGGAAAACACACGGATATATCTGAGCAGCGTGCCGACATCTGCCATCTTCGCTTCTTCTTTTAATTGAAGCAGATTTTCTTTAGACACATCCAGCATATCGTCAGCGGATTGCGATGTTTTCACCAGAAGGAGATTTCTCAGATACCATGTGAAATCCACGGTAAGCTGTGCAAGCTCTCTCCCCTGCATGACCAGTTCTTCCACGATATGGAGGACTTCCGGGACATTCCGCCTGAAAATCGTCCTGAGCAGACGGCTGAATACATCTGTATCCACTGCTCCCAGCACTTCAAGCACATGTTCGTAGGTCAGCTTCTGCCCCAGATAAAACGCAATACACTGATCCAGAAGACTCAGCGCATCGCGCATGGAACCATCCGCCGCTTTGGCGATATACCGCAGAGCTTTTTCTTCAGCTTCCACATGCTCTGCATCTGTTAATTCTCTCATACGTGCCGTGATGGTGTCAATAGAAATTCTGCGGAAATCATAATGCTGGCATCGGGACAAAATTGTGACCGGTATTTTATGCACTTCTGTAGTCGCCAGAATAAAAATAACATACTCCGGCGGTTCCTCCAGTGTCTTAAGAAGTGCATTGAACGCCCCAATTGACAGCATATGCACCTCATCGATAATATAGACCTTATACCTTCCCTCTGTCGGGCGGTAAGCTACTTCTTCCCTGATTTCGCGGATATTGTCAACACCATTGTTTGAGGCCGCATCGATCTCTATTACATTCATAGATGTGCCGGCCGCAATGGACCGGCACATCTCACAGTTCCCGCAGGGGCTTCCCCCCACGGGATGTTCACAGTTTACTGCTCTGGCAAATATCTTTGCCACGGTTGTCTTACCCGTTCCGCGGGTTCCGCAGAACAGATAGGCATGTCCGATACGGCCGGCTTTTATCTGATTCTGCAATGTCGTAATAATATGGTCCTGCCCTTTCACATCCTCGAACTCAGTGGGGCGGAACTTTCTGTAAAGTGCCGTATATGACATAAATCACACCTCTTGTTACACATTCTTTTTTATTCCAGGCTCTGCCTGATTATTTATCTCCGAAGCTGATGCCTACACGCCTTGCCTCTTTTACCAGACTTCCTTCCGGATCAACATATTTCAGTTTTCCTGCAACCTCTTCAAGCGGAACTTTAATTGTTTCGCCGTTCTTCATTCCTACCATGTATCCATACTGGCCTTTCAGAATCAATTCAGCCGCTTTTGCGCCGACTCTTGTTGAAAATACACGGTCATACGGACACGGTGTGCCGCCGCGCTGTGTATGTCCCGGAACTGTAATACGGACTTCTCTGGATGTTTTCTTTTCAAGCTGATGCGCGAGCTCATAAGAAATAGACGGATGTTCTTTCTTCGCCAGTTTCTCTTTGTACTCTTTCTTCTTAAGTTTTGCATCTTCCTTGGAAATCGCGCCCTCTGCCACTGCAAGGATAGTAAACGCTTTCCCCTCTTTTGCACGCTTTTCAATAATGTCGGCAATCACATCGATATCATACGGGATCTCCGGAATCAGAATAATGTCCGCTCCTCCTGCGATACCTGCATGGAGAGCCACATGCCCCACCTTGTGTCCCATGATTTCAACGATAAATACGCGGCTGTGTGAAGTTGCCGTTGTATGAATCCTGTCAATAGTATCTGTGGCAATATCCACCGCACTCTGGAATCCAAATGTCATATCTGTCCCATACAGGTCGTTATCGATAGTCTTCGGAAGCGTAACGATGTTCAGTCCATTCTCTCTGAGCAGATTTGCTGTTTTATGTGTCCCGTTTCCTCCCAGGATCACCAGGCAGTCCAGGCTGAGCTTGTGGTATGTGTGCTTCATTGCAGCGACCTTATCAAGCCCGTCTTTATCCGGCACTGTCATCAATTTAAAAGGCTGCCTGGATGTTCCCAGGATCGTGCCGCCCCGTGTCAGGATTCCGGAAAAATCCCTGGATGTCAGCATGTCAAAGTTAGAATAAATCAGACCCTTATATCCGTCTTTAAAGCCATAGATTTCCACATCGTCCCTCTTGGAAAAGATGCTTTTTACAACACCGCGCATGGCAGCATTCAGTGCCTGGCAGTCACCGCCGCTTGTTAACATTCCGATTCTTAACATATTCTTTTTCCTCCTCACTGAAAATTATCCGCACAACAGGCACATTTTATTCATATCCTGTCTATGCACGCACATGCCTGCTATTAAATCTAATCTTACCACAAAACGATAAAAAATCATAGAATTAACGGCAAAAAAGTTACAGGCAAAAAGCCCGACCGGACTCCCCTTTCAGGGAGGCCACCGGGCTTTTCGTATTTATTTAAGGAGTTTATTCTGCAATATACTCAATAGTCGGTGTCGCATGAGCTGATGGCTTGGACGGAGAATTTGTATTTACCGCCTCCAAACGGATGTAATCACCCTTCTGGACTTCTATTTCCACCGTACCGATCGGCACTCGTGTAAGAGATGTTTCCAGCACGCACTGTGCGGGAGCTCCGTCTGTATAGTTTACCACGTCACCATTCTTTGTAACTTTCAAAGTAACGGTTCCTCCGGAGTTTGTACTCTGGCGCAGATACGGTTCATCATCTTTCAGGGTGAAGCGGATCTTTCCTGCCTTCGGAGCACGCCATGCCATAGACACGCCTGCCTTCTGTGCGCTTCCTACTACATCCATAATCAATCCATGTGTACTTTCTGTCGGAACAACACTATGACTTTCCTCATCAATACCTACCCCATACCAGGTTGCGGTTACCCAGTTAGGGTAAGTTGAATCATACTCTGTCAGATTGCTGTATGTTCCGTCTGTATTCTTTTCCTGAGCGAACCATACATTACCCTGCTGCTGCCCTGCATAATCCAGTGCCCACTGATATGTGTTCTTAATTGAAATTGTGTAATCCCTGACCGCGCCGCTTTCTGCTGTAACACGGATAGACATACCATCTGCGATTGCTGCTGAATCCGCTACTGATGCATCACCATTCACAATCGCAACAGATGCTTTCTCATTCACGGTAACATTCCCTTTTACCTCTGCCGCTGTTGTTCCATTGCCGCTAAGTGACGGAACATAAACCGTTGTTCCTTTTGTCATGTAAACTGTTTCATGAATCGTGCAATCTGTACTTCCGATCACCGGTGCTGAATTACTCTCATATGCCCCGATATCCGGCGTTCCGGTTACTGCATTTCCAAAGAAATCTTTTCCGCCGTTATCTGCGATTTCTTTTCCTGCATCAATTGCCGGAGAGCCGGCCTGAAGCTTGAACATATCAAACACACTGTCTCTTGAGTATGTAATCGTTTTTCCTTCAAGCGGATTAACTCCTGTATACGCTGTCGGAGCTTCCTCGGTCTGTACAAACATCGGGTCTGCATCTACAAGCGCATCATCTACCGGAAGATTTCTGTATCCATAATAAAGGTTATGGCTGTAGGTGGCATTTGTTCCCTGCTTTGTCCATTCTTCAGAACGCGTTGTGCCACTATAATAAATAATGTTATTCTCAACTACCATATTACCGCCTGCCATATTGGTACGGATGAAATCAACGCCCTCTTTGATATAGAAGGTATTGTTATATACATGTGCATCCGGATTTCCTGCCGGGTTAATCACACCTGACAGGTCATTATAACTGATGTTGTATCTGAAAATATTCTGGTATGCTTCTGAACCGCAGAACATAACGCTTCCGCCGCCGTTATTGTGGCTGTAGTTATACTGGTAAAGTGTTCCGTCACCCCAGTCTGCATCCCACGCCTGGCTGTCCTGGTTGTAACAGGTATCGAACGCTTCATTATACTGGAAAACAGCATCCTTACACTTCCATGGCCAGATGGCTGCCGCCACACGTCCTGAACCTGTAGCTGAATAATCTGTAGTATTGATCTGCCTTGCAGCACCGTCGGATACATTGTACTCAATCAGAGGACGATCACAGTACATCGTAGTAATTGCGTCTCCGCCCACATCCTTGATATAATTGTTCCTGATCTCAACATTGCCTGATCCATATGTTGCACTTGTTTCATCGGAAATTGCAGCTCCCTGGAATTTATCCCAATAAGCAGTGTATCCAACCGCAATACCCCAGCGGTTACAGTTATCCACGATACAATTCTCGATTTTTACACCGTCATATCTGGAAATTCCTGTAGCATCCTCGTCCTTCGGCTTAGCAACGGTGAGATAAATTCCTCCGTTGTTCATATGCTTATCATAAACATTACCGATAACATCATGTATATTCAGGCCATTCAAATAAATATGTTCCAATGTGCCTTTATTCTGTGCCACTCCCGAAACACCTGTACGGTTCATAACGTCAATGTAGTTGTAAGTAGCTTCAATATCAGGCGCATCGTTTGTAATTTCCAGGTTGTTGATCTCGATATATTCTACATCATAAAGCAGAATAGAAGAAGATACATATCCCTGATATTTATGAGAAGCGCTGTCCAGCTGTTTTCCATAATCCTGATACCAGATTCCCTGTCCGTTTGTATCAATTCTCGGGTCACTTCCTTCTCCGTATCTGTCAATGATGATCGGAGCTTCTTCAGATCCGCTTCCCTTAATATGAAGGTATCCGTTGGTAAACACGGAGCCTGCCTCCAGAAGGACTTTATCGCCCGGCTGAAGGGTAATATCATTAATCTTGTCAAGGCTGTAAAACGGCTTGCTTTCAGATAAACCGTCATTTCTGTCGCTTCCGTGTATTGAGCTGACATAATATGTTGTCCCGGAGGCAGCATTATCTGCTGCGGACACCGGCTGTACGGTTACGATGCTTGTCAATACCATTGCCAGCGATAATAATCCTGCAAATAATCTTTTCTTCATCTTGACTCCACCTCCTTATTCATTTCCCATTGCGTCCATAGCATCCGGATAATACTTACAGAATCTCTGGATGATCGTTGCCGCAACTACTCTTACAGAGCTGTCCTGCGGCTTCAGCTCACCATTGTCTCCTGTGATCAGTTTGATTCCGGTTGCCCATTCCATTGCATCTTCTGCAAATGCAGATACCTTAGCAGCATCCGGGTAAACATCAAGAGCTTCCGTCTTGCTCACATCGTAATTGTTTGCTTTCGCATAACGATACATAATCGTTGCAACCTGTTCCCTTGTAATAGGATCATTTGGTCCGAAGCATCCGTTGCTTGTGTAACCTGTGATAATTCCCTGAGTACTTGCCCATGTCACTGCATCTGCAAAGAAATCTGTTTCCTTTACATCCGGGAATACATTTTTGTACTCAACTTCAGGGCTGCCTGCCAGACGATACAGGATCACTGCGTACTGTGCTCTCACCAGATTGTCACCGCCGCCGTATACATCGTTTCCGTAACCGGTCATGATTCCGTTTACATATGCCCAGTTGGATACATCATAATACCAGAGATCTTTATTCACATCTTTGAAGATTGCTTCTGTTCCGGCGACTGTAATCTTGAAGACTTCTTTCTTGTTTCCGGCCTCTGCCGCAACCTCCGCCTCACCGGGCCAGAGTGCTTTTACATTTCCGCTGTTATCCACAGATACGACCACATCATCAGAAGTGCTCCATGCGACATCCTTTTCACCTGCAAGGATCGTAAGCTCCAGCTGTTTCCGTTCTGCAATCACCATGCTTTCAGTGTGTTCCTTTACTTCGGTCGGGTCTGAAGACTCTGTTTTAAGTCCTCTGATCGCTTTCTGCAGTGCTGCTGCCACATCGTAAATTTCATCCTGAGTTGCAGCACTGTCCGCTTTCACATCTTCAGCAGATTTCAATGCATCTGTCAGAGCCTTAACAGAAGCTTCTGTATATCCCTCGGTTTCAATTGCCTTAGCTTCTTTAATAAGCGCATCGAGTCCTGCAGTATCAATCTCTTCTGTCAAAACTGTTCCGACACGGATTTCTGCCGCAGATGCGAAATTATTACCTGCCTGGTCAGAATAACTTTCTACTGCCACAAGCTTCACATATCTTGCTTCAACTGCATCAAATACTGCAGTTTTTTCTGCGTTATCGGCCGGCCATGTTCCTTCGGATACTTTTGACCATTCATCTGACTCATTTTTCTTTGTATAAATCTCATATTTGGTAATGACACCATTTAATCCACTTGTACGCGGAACATATCTCAGCAGGGAAACCTCTTTCACCTCGCCCATGTCGATCTGAATCCAGCAGTTCTCACGGGCAGTTCCATTCCAATCCGTATGCCACATGGTTCCAAGATTGTTATCCAATGCCAGGTCACCGTCACCTTCTGTAGAATTGCCGGCCTGATGGCTTCCCGTCACTGCCGTCATTCCTTCCGGACTGTATTCCACAGATGTAATAAGATTCAAGGCATATTCTTTCTTTGCACCGAGAGGACTTTCTACCTTCAGAACATCGCCGCCGGTAATCACCTCGTTCTCAGTCTTCTCATAATCATTGTGCCATACACTTAAAGTTAAGCCATCTGCATATACCAGATTTGCATAGAAGTCTTTTACAGTTGTTTTGCTGGAAATACCACTGATGGCAGTATTTGTCACGGTGTAAACCTCAGATTCCACACCTGCATAATCCAAAACGTTATCCGCAACCTGTACCTGGTAGCAATACACTGCCAGAACAGCATCGCTTGCAACATCACTCACATAATTGTTTTCAATCTGAACGTTTGTATGCCCATATTTCATAGCATCCTCGTCTGAAACATTCGTGCCGAGTTTTGCATAATTATAGGTATAACCCACACTGATTCCGGCATGTGAAACTGACACAACACGGCAGTTATCAATTTTTACATCATCATATTTTGCGATGCCTGTTGACGCTTCATTTTCCGGCTGCAGGACACTCAGCTGAATACCGCCGTTGTTCATGTATTTATCCTGAGTGTTTCCGTCCACATCATGAATATACAGATCTTCAAGATATGTATGCTCCATGGTTCCGCCATCTTTTGCAATTCCTGCAACACCGGTCCTGTCCATACGCTGCGCGATCTTAGCGTCGGCTTCAAAATACTCTTCATCATTGGATTTGTTAGTGATTTCCAGACCGCTGATTTCTACATAATCCGTATCATACAACAAAATTGTTGATGACACATAATCCTTGTATCGCTGATCTGCTTCACTCAATGCAGCACCATAATCCTGGAACCAGATTCCCTGTCCCTCTCCGTTGATGACCGGTTTTTCCCCTTCCCCATAAGCTGAGATTATAATAGGTGCTTCTTCTGTTCCATGGACATCCTGCAAATGAATAAATCCATTGAACACGGAGCCTGACTCCAGAAGAATCTGATCTCCCGGCTTCAAAGTTCCGACAACACTCTCCAGTTTGTCAAGTGTCTCCCACGCTTCATTTTCAGAAGTACCGCTGTTACTGTTGTCGCCGTGAATACTGCTGACATAGTACGTGGTTCCGGATGCAGCATTTGCCGCTTCCGTCTGCTGTGCCGGCAAAATTCCCGGTGTTGCCAGGACAACTGCCAATGCACACAACATTGCTACAATTCGCTTCTTCATTTCTTCTCCTCCTTATCATTTTTTTATATTTTTTTCTGTGAAAAAATATAACTTTTCCATGTCTGCATCCACTTTAAGTCCGGACGCTCTTTCCTGAATAATCGCATTATAATGCTGTTCACGAAGTTCTTTGTCAATATTATTAATTACCTCTTCCAGTGGCTGATAATCATATTCAGTCCGCGCGGTGCACTGAATCAGATATAACGTACCGTTCTCATCGATCACCTGCGTGCTCTCGCCCGGTTTCAGCTCCGCCGCATACCCGATTACATCTTCCAGCGTTTTCCCCTTAGAAATATATTCGCCTGACAGAATCGTTTCTTCATACAGATACGGCTTCAGTCCGGCATCTGCTTCTGCAAGACTCTTAACCGTATGCTCCGCATCAATTTTATTATAAACATCTGTCATTCGGGTTTTCAAATCCTGATAAATACCTTCATCAAGCTCTTCCAGTTCATATCTTATTCTTATAAACTCAAGGGTAATATCATCATCCTTCACAAAAAGAGCATCTTTATATTTGTCGTAATATTCTTCCCTCTCCTCATCTGTAAGGGTCATGCCTTCATTATCAAGATCTTCACAATATTTTTTCTGTAGTGAATCCTTCTCATATTCCATATATAATTCCAGCGTAAATTCCGACAGTCCGTAGACAGGCTCACCATTTTCAATTTTGTCCGCACGTATTTTATTCTCGTTTTCAAACCGTTCCAGCAGTGCATCATATCCGGCAGAATCTATATATCCCTTTTCCGCTGCCAGTCCATAAACTGCCTTTTCCTGCTTCAGACGTTCAATCGTCCGCTCCGTCAGTAATTTGTAGGGAATCTCCCCGCCAAAATCTTTTTCCCAAAAATCAGAATCCACCACTGCATCATATTCGACATAGAAATGCTGTGTTGTATCATAAACTTCCTGCTGCATGGCCTCCAGATATTCATCTTCTCCTATCTTCATGCCGCCGATTGTCAGATCCAGTCCGTCTCTGTTTCTGAAAATAAAAAAAGCAAGGCTACCCGCCGCAATTAAAACGGCAAGAATAGCCGCTATATATTTCTTTTCAATATGAAGGGTCTTCTTAATATGATGTTTTTTGTGCATTTTCTTCATCCACTGTCTCCCGTTTTCTTTCATAAAAAGAATCTGATATTTCGTTTATTATATCATTTCACCTTGTAAATGTCTTGCATTTTATTGTTTTTTTATCTCTTTTTCCGCTGACAGTAATATATTCTGTTTCTTATGTTTTTATATATAGTTGCACCGTAACAATTTTCATCTGATATTATGGAAAAAATCATCTGTTTGTGTTATATTTGATTACGGTGTCAGGTTTGTAGTGTGACAATCCGTAATCACTTTTGACACTGAAATCATATTTTGAATCAACGGTGTTAAACCGTAAGAATTCATTCAGCTTTTCAAAAGGAGCGTACCTTTTATGGCAATAGTTAAACCTTTTAAAGGCGTACGTCCGGCAGAGCACCTTGCCGCCTCGATCGCCGCACTTCCCTACGATGTCTATACCCGGCAGGAAGCAAAGGCAATTGTAGAGAATAACCCACTTTCCTTTTTAAAAATTGATCGGGCGGAAACACAGTTTCCCGATGAAACAGACATGTATTCTCAGGCAGTATATGACAAAGCCCGAGACACGCTTGCAGAAATGATAAACGATCATTCTTTTATTCAGGATACCTGCGCCTGCTATTATCTTTATGCGCTTACCATGAACGGAAAGACCCAGACCGGAATAGTAGGCTGTGCTTCTATCGACGATTATTTAAGCGGAATGATACGAAAGCATGAAAACACCCGTGAGGATAAGGAACTGGATCGAATCCGCCACGTTGATACCGTAAGTGCACATACCGGTCCGATTTTCCTGGCTCACCGAACCTGCGGCGAACTGGATTCCATAAAATCCTCCGTCAAAGCCGGGAAGCCTTTATATGATTTCACCTGTTCAGATAATGTCCGGCACCAGGTATGGAAAATCAGTTCTCCTGAGATGACGGACAGAATTTTACATATTTTTTCTGAAATGAAACATATTTATATTGCAGACGGTCATCACCGTGCCGCCTCAGCCGTCCGTGTCGGCCTGAAACGGCGCGCCGCCCACCCTGACTATACCGGTGACGAGGAATTCAACTATTTTCTCTCAGTGCTGTTTTCCGAAGAGGAACTTCATATTTATGATTACAACCGGGTCGTGACCGGGCTGAACGGTTATACTTCCGACAGCTTCCTCTCTAAGCTTTCTGAATATTTTGCCGTGGAAGAAGTGTCCGAATGCCAAAGCGGCATAAAAAATCCCCCCGACTGTCAGCAATGTAATGAAAGGCTGTATCTGTGCCGTACAGATGAAGAAAGTCAGCTCTGGCATCCCCGAAAAAAGGGGGAATTCGGACTTTATCTTGATAAGACCTGGTATAAACTTACGGCAAAAGAATCCTTGTATTCTGATAACCCGGTTGGAAGCCTGGATGTTTCCATACTGCAGGATACCGTGCTGGCGCCTCTATTGGATATCCGTGATCCTAAAACAGATTCCCGGATAAAATTCGTCGGCGGAATCCGGGGGATGAAAGAGCTGGAGCGTCTGGCGGATGAGAAGCCCGAAAGAATTGCCTTTGTCCTGTACCCTACCTCAATGAAGGAACTTCTGGCTGTCGCGGATGCAGGTCTTCTGATGCCTCCGAAATCGACCTGGTTCGAGCCGAAACTACGGAGTGGGCTGTTCATCCATAAAATCGAATAATTGATAATAATTTAAAACCAAAAAGGAGAGATACCATGGAACGAAATGCACTTTGCTGGTGCGGAAGCGGGAAAAAATATAAAAAATGCCACCTTCCGATTGAAGAAAAAATGCGTACTCACGCAGCGCACGGAGAAATCGTGCCGTCAAGAAAATTGCTTAAAACACCAGACCAGATAGAAAAAATCAAAGAAAGCGCAGCACTTAATACTGCTGTTCTTGACGAAGTGGCTAAAAACATCCACATCGGAATGAGCACTGCAGAAATAGACCGTATCGTACATGATTTTACCGTCGAACACGGCGGTATTCCGGCCCCGCTTGGCTATCAGGGCTTTCCTAAAAGCGTGTGCACATCCATCAACAACGAAATCTGCCACGGAATCCCGGATGAAAATATCATTCTTCAGGAAGGAGATATTGTCAACGTTGACGTATCCACGATTTTAAACGGATATTATTCCGACGCTTCCAGAATGTTTAAGATGGGAAAGGTATCCGACCGTGCGGAGCGCCTTATCCGCGTGACCGAAGAATGTGTGGAGCGCGGGCTTGCTGCGGCAAAACCGTGGGGACACCTTGGTGATATTGCCGATGCCATTAATTCCCACGCACAGGCAAACGGATACTCTGTCGTAATTGATATCGGAGGGCACGGCATCGGTCTGGAATTCCACGAAGACCCTTTCGTAAGTTATGTGACACCAAAAGGAAGTGAAATGCTCCTTGTGCCGGGACTGATGTTCACCATCGAGCCGATGATCAACGAAGGCAGCCCTGATTTCTTTGTAGATGAAGAAAATGACTGGACAGTATACACGATTGATGACGGGCTGTCCGCGCAGATTGAATATATGGTACTCATCACAAACGACGGTGTGGAAGTACTTACAAAATAAAATCTGAAGCATTTGATAATACGCAAAAAAGGAGGCAGTACCGGCTTTGGCAATGTCTCCTTTTTCATACTCTTTTTTAATACTCTTTTTTTAATCTAGGCAAATTTCCGTACCCGCAGTTCAACCCCGAGTGATTCCGCCAGCCGGCGGCTTGCCTCGATATCCTCTTCAGAAAGGACATCAACTACAGACATCTTCACTTCCCGGATCAGCCGGCCGGCTTCTTTTGTAAATTCCAGCATTCCCTCAAATGCATCTTCAAATGCAGGACGGGTCACATCCATGTACACTTCTTTTGTCGGTGCGTTCAGGCTCACGGATATTTTATCCACGACCTCCGCAAGTCTCGGTATGATATCTGTTTTATGATATAAATTCCCCAGACCGTTCGTATTGACCCGGATGGTCAGCCCATACTTTTCTTTTGCATATTTTGCAGACCCGATAAGAGCTTCAAGAGCACAGGTAGGTTCTCCGTACCCACAGTATACTAACTCCGATTTTCCTGTAAAATCGTACGCGTCAATCGCTGCTTTCACTTCTTCCAGAGTCGGATCCGTCTTGTGCCAGAGCGTTTCCGCATCTCCCACCCCGTTTTTATGGCTTCGGATACAAAATTTGCATTTGCAGTCGCATTTATTTGTAAGATTTACATAGACACTGTCTTTATAGTTATATAAAATATCTGCCATTTTTCTTCTCCCGTTTTACAAATTGAGCATTTCAGATTTACTTTCGCTTTCGGAAGCCGTTCCATTTATTTTTACCCTTTCCCGGGCGGCTTCCGCTTATTTTGTCCTTTCAGAAGCTTCATTTGTTTATTCCGATATACGCTGCGGATTGAATTATCCGCCCTGGTTTTATACTCCAAGGAGCTGTCTGGTCCTGTTTTTCATATGTACTCTGTCCAATGCCGCTGCCAATGCAAGGAAGATCACAGCGCTTCCGCCTGACTGAACTGCACTTCCCGCCAGAGAGGCCAGCGGTGCCGCAAACGATCCGAACAAAATTCCTTCAGCCAGATAATATCCCGTTGCAGAAATCACTGCGGCAATAAACGGTGCGGCAATATTTCTCGCACTTAAAATTTTTCCTTCTTTACTCGTAAAAGGCAATGTGATCAACATTTTAATAATAATTGTTGCCGGTGCCCACATCGGTGCAGTAAGAAGGTCCGCCAGACCGCCGCCGAGCGCCGCTGCTGCCAGTGCATACGGCCTTGGGAGAAATACCGCGCCGAGGTAAATCAATGCATCTCCAAAATGAATATAGCCGCCATTTGCTCCATAAGGAATATGACAGATATATGCCGTCATCACGGTAATCATTGCCGCAAACAATCCTGTTGTCACAAGCTTTAACATTTTTGAACTGATATTGTTTTGTTTCTTCTCACTCATTTTTCATTCCTCCATATCACTTTGAAAGCATTCCAAGATACTTTTCATAATTAACACCGTCATTGCGTTCTACGCCTTCTTTGACGGAATCCTCCATCGCCCGTTCAATAAATGCACCCGCAAGCTCCATCGTGTCAAACAAATCATCTCCCCGTGCCATACCCCCGGCGATGACGGAAGCAAACAAATCCCCTGTTCCGGAAAAACTTCCTCCGATATACGGAAATGCAGATACCCTGCATCCTTCCTTTGTCACAAGCATATTCCCGATCTTCCGGGTACGGTCTGTTTCATCCAGGAAATGAATTCCGGTCACGACTACCATTTCCGGTCCCCGGGCAAGCATATGCCTTCCGAGTTTCTCAATTTTCTTCATAAGGCTTCCTGTATCCGCTGCTTTCCGGATATCCTCAAAATCTTCGTCCGCAAGCATACACAATTCCGTCAGGTTAGGTGTGATAATATCAGCTTTTACCGCCAGCGTCTTCATTTCTTTCAGTAGCCCGGGCGTAAACATCGCATACACTTTTCCATCATCCCCCATGACCGGGTCAACCAGAAGAAATGTCCCCTTCCTGTGAAAGGAATCCAGAAACCTGAAAATCTGCCCGATCTGCGCTTCATTTGCCACAAATCCCGTGTAAATCCCGTCAAAGGCAGCTCCCATCTTCTCCCATTCCCGACGAAAAAATTCCATTTTTTCCGTGTAATCATCACAGTAATAACTCGGATACCCTGTCTGCGCGCTTAGAACTGCCGTAGGAAGCGGGCACGGCTGTACACCCATCACTGAAATTACAGAAATGGCCGCAGTCAGTGAACAGCGCCCGAAACCGGACAGGTCATTGATAACTGCTATCTTCTTTCCCATGTTATCCTACTTCCTTCTTTTTCCTTCCGTAAAGAATAGCACGTAACTGGTTGTTCAAAAACAGCCAGTTACGTGCTATTGCACCAGTCCACTTTTATGTTTTCAGATTACTGCTCCTGCCATTTAGCCAAACATTTTTCCAGAAGCGTTTCAAGCGTCGCTTTTTCTTCCGCGGTAAGCGCATCTGCCAGTGCAGCGGCATCCCCGTCACGCCCTACGTTGTGATGAAGGAAATGACCGCATTTTCTCAATAATACGATCATCCTTTCTTCCGGTTTGCCCGGATTTCCGTCGTGCCGCCTGCTGCCTCCGGATTCCACACCGAAATGTTCTTCTCCTCTGCGGCAGTGAAGATTATCCGAAGGACAATGCCTGTCACAGCATGGACAAATATTTTCCATCCGTTGTTCCTCCTTAACTTTAATACAACCTTGAAATAATATCGACACATTTGTCGATTCCCAGTTCTCCGCTGTCAAGTGAAATGTGGTAATTATGGACATCGCCCCATTTCATGTCTGTGTAAAACTGGTAATAAGCGGCACGGCGCTTATCCTTATCCTTCAAACGTTTTTTTGGAGAATCACTGCGTTCTCCGTACTGCTCAACAATACGTTTTGCCCGGCTCTCCAAATCCGCATGGATGAATACACGCAGACAGTCCGCTTTATCCCTCAGAATATAATCGGCACAGCGCCCTACGATGACGCAGGACTCTTTTTCGGCAAGCTCCCTGATAATCTTATGCTGGATTGACCACAGATCGTCCTGATACGAATGCCCCTGATAATCTCTTCCTGAAAATGCCCGTGAAATCCAGCTTCCGCCTGCCGCATATTCGCTGTGCTCAGCTATATAATCCTTTGCAAAACCGCTTTCCTTTGCAATTTTCTCAAGCAGTTCTGCATCGTAGCAGGGAATTCCCAGTTTTGCGGCTGCCTCTTTACCGATTGTCCGGCCGCCGCTGCCAAATTCTCTGCTGATCGTGATAATTCTGTTACTCATTTTCATCACTCCTGTTTCCAAAGCTCACAAGCGAGTCTTGAATTATTTCATTTCTATGTAGCACTATCAGTTTCTATTAATTAATAATTCTCGCTTCGAACTTCAAAATAACTTTTTGCATATCCGCAGACAGGGCATGCCTCCGGCTCTTTCGTACCTACGACAAGATGTCCGCATACACGACATTCCCACATCGTCTGGCCGCTCTTTTCAAACACTTGCTTCATCTCAACGTTCTGAAGCAGTTTGCGGTATCGTTCTTCGTGTGCCTTCTCAATGGCTGCAACCTTACGGAACTTTTCAGCAATTTCCGGGAACCCTTCTTCGTCGGCATCCTTTGCCATGCGGTCATACATATCCGTCCATTCGTAATTCTCGCCTTCGGCCGCCGCTAAGAGGTTGGCTGCCGTATTACCGATCCCGCCAAGTGCCTCAAACCACATCCGTGCGTGTTCCTGTTCATTGCGTGCAGTGATCAGGAAAAGCTCTGCAAGCTGTTCATACCCTTCATTCTGAGCAACCTTTGCAAAAAAGGTATACTTATTTCTCGCCTGACTCTCACCGGAAAATGCCTCCTCAAGATTCTTTTCGGTCTTTGTTCCTGCATACTTATTCGTATCGTCTTCTTTTGCCTCCTCCACAGGAACAAAAGCGGATGCAGGCCTCTTGCATATCGGACAAACAAAATCTTCTGTCATTTCCCCTTCATGAATATAACCACAAACACTGCATTTCCATTTTTTCATCTGTTTCGCCTCCACATCATAGAAATTTTAAAAAAGCGTGCAGAAATGAGCTGGTTTTACGCTCATCGCTACACGCATAACTTATTATACTCTCAAACAAAAAGAAAAGTCAAGGCAGGAAATCCGATATAACAACTCTCCTGCAATACTAATGCCTGCACTCGTTCCAGAGTTCCTCCGCCTTCGGTGTCCATTTATCGGCATACAGAACTGTCTTATCGCACAGGTGATCGACACTCTCCGGGTTCTGAAATTCCTCACTGGTAATATCAGCATAATTCCGACTGGTGCAGCAGGCGGATATACCAAAAGGCAGCTTATTTTTTTCAGCAGTTCCATAGCCTGTTTAATCTTGACATAACTGCCCTGTCCGCGGCGGCTGTCATTTTTTATATAACAGAACTCAAAAATGGTCCACCGGACCATTTTTTCATATCTTCCATCAATTCTTTTAAAGCACCGGCTAAAAGGGTATTAATCCTCTCATCAAACAGTTCTTTAATCCTGCTTAACCATACAATACCCAATTCCAACATGTGTCTGAATACACTTATTTAAACTGTCTTTCTTCTCTATCTTTTTTCTTACAGTTGCCACATGAACCCTGAGCGACGCAATATCTCCCTCCAGAGAACTTCCCCATATTTCTTTCGTGATGTGGGTATGGGTCAGCACTCTTCCAAGGTTTTTCGCCAACAAGCACAATATTTTATATTCAATCGGAGTTACATGAATTTCTTCCCCCTTCACATATACTGTCTGCATTTGATAATCAATGGTCAGACTGCCATTATGAAAAACAGGAGCTCCCCCCTGCTGATTATTTTGTATGTACTGAATTCTCCTATAGATTCAGCAGCCAGAACGAGTCATCATATATATAAGAATACACTTTTTCTTTTCTGGCCTCATTTAACTTTCCCTGAAGAAGCATATCCGCATTTCCACAAATACTGGTAAGCGGGGTTCGAAGGTCATGGGAAATGGACCGCAGAAGATTAGCTCTTAACTTTTCACTTGTATTTCCTATTTCTTCTATAGTTTTTCCATTTTGCAAAAGCTGATTGGTATCCAAAATGATCTTTGTACGGTATGCAAGTTTTGCCAATTCTCCTGCCTGTGTTTTCATTTTAAGTGCAATATTGCTTGTGATAAGGGCTGCGATAAAGGAAATCACAAAGGTAACCGGATAACCCGGATCATAAGTATCCAGAGAAAACCTTGGATCTGTAAAAAAATAGTTGAATATCACTACACTTGCTGCAGACTGCAGGAAAGAAATCGTCCGGCTTGATGTAATAATCGCAGTAATCATAACTCCCAAAATATATACTGTTATGATATTGGTATCGCCAAATTTCATTTCATAGAAAATAAAACCTATCACTGTTGACAAAAGCAGACATACAAAAGCACTCAGCATATTTTTGATTGTCATCGTGTGATCCATATTCTTCCGGAGCTTCTGTTTTTCTTTCTTCATTTTGCTGTCAGGAATAATGTAAATATCTATATCCGGTGCATACGCCGCAAGCTTATCTGTAAATGTAGGTTTGTGAAAGAAGCTCCGGGAAGGAACACTTCTTCCTGTGACAATTTTGGAAATGCCCGAGTTTCTTGCATATTCAGCAATCAGAAATGGAATATCATCTCCACATACCGTTTCTAATTTTGCCCCCAGTTGTTCTGCCAGATGAATATTTTCTTTCAAGCGTTTTTTATCTTCCTGACTTCTTTTCTCTGCATTTGGTGTTTCTACATAAAGCCCCACCAGTAACCCGCCAAAAGCCTTGGCCATTCTGGCAGCTGTCCGGATAATCTTCGGATTCGACGGAGACGCCGAGATTCCCACAAGTATCTTCTCTTCCGTATAATACTCGCCGCCAGCCTCTTTTTTTGTCCGTTCTGTGACAAGATTTACCCTGTCAGCAGTTCTTCGCAGTGCGATCTCACGGAGGGCTGTCAGCTTTTCTATTGTAAAAAAATGTTCCATAGCCCGTGAAGCCTGTTCCTCCCGGTACACTTTTCCTTCTTTTAACCTTTGCAGCAGATCTTCCGGCTCAAGATCCACAAGCTGCACCTCATCCGCCATATCAAAGGCGGAATCTGGAATTCGTTCTTTCATAAAAATACCGGTAATGGATGCTACAATATCAAACAGGCTTTCAATATGCTGTACGTTGACCGTTGTATAAACGCTGATCCCAGCTTTCAGGATTTCTTCAACATCCTGATATCTTTTCTGATGGCGGCTTCCTTCTGCATTGGTATGCGCATACTCATCTAACAGTACTACCTGCGGACGTCTTTTCAGGACAGCATCTATATCCATTTCTTTCAATTTAATCCCATTATAATCCACCTGTTTTGCAGGAATAGTTTCCAGTCCCTGTGCCATCTTCATAGTTTCCGGTCTGGCATGGGGTTCCAGGTATCCAATCACCACATCTATATTATTTTCCATCAAACTATGAGCCGCTTTCAGCATAGCATAGGTTTTCCCTACTCCCGCAGCATATCCGAAAAATATTTTCAGTCTGCCTCTGCTTTTCTTTTCTTCTTCTCTTTCTATGTCTCTCAGGATTTTATCCGGATCCGGTCTTTCCTTGTCCATAATGATCTCCCTTTTCTATCAATCTCCTCGGCTGAGATGAAACAGAATCAGGCTCAGTGCATATTGTTCAAGACTCGCTCGCGAGTCTTGGCGCGGAATTCGGGTCTGCATAGCAGACATACTTCCAATCCGAATTCCCGCGCATCCTCGCGGAGTGTATATCAGATGGGGGATTGAAACCCGCCACTGATACACAATTGCTGCTCACCGCCTACAGTGGCGGGAGTCATCCCTCATCTGATATACCTCTGAGCCATTCTGTCAGTTATAAAATTCCCTCCAACATCAGATTCACTCTCAATACATTGACTGTTTCCTCTCCGAAAAGCCCTAAAATTTTATGATTGGTACATTTATCAATAATATCTTGTATCTCATCTTCCGTCATTTGATTCGCTTTTGCCAGTCTTGATACCTGATACTCGGCTGCCGCAACTGATATATCCGGATCAAGCCCACTTCCTGAACAGGTTACCAGATCCTCCGGTATCTGTTCTTTGTCTGCATCTGGATTTGCCTCTTTGATTTTTTCAACCCGCTGTTCTACCAGTTCTTTGTATTCCTGACTCTCAGGGCTTAAGATTGATGGAACGGAATACATTTTTGTATTGCCATCCTGATCGGTAAAGGCAGATACATTCATGATTCTGCCCCACATATATTCCTCCCCGGTAAATTCCTGAGCCAAAAGTTCACAGCCATATTTCTTTCCATCAATTTCAATCACACTGCCATTTGCTTTATCAGAAAAGAAAAGCTGCGATACTCCCGTAACAACTATCGTGTATAACACGCCGCAGATCAGTGTCATTGCCAGTACCATACCAACAGCTTTCCCAAACACTGTTCCTTTTTTCTTCATAATGTTTTACCTCCTGATACACTCTTGCGCTATCTTTTTATAATCCGATACTATCATTCTCATTTTTAAAAATGTATAAAGAGACTCCTGTCTCATATTAAGAATCTTAAAAAGTTTTATTATTTTTGAAAAAAGCCTGAATCAATACAAAAATCTCCAACCTTCCTAAAATCATACCAATGATTTCAATCAAAAGGCATGCGGAAGTTGTTCCTGCATTCGTTACTCCAATGGAGAGTCCCACCGTACCAAGTGAGGAAGCAAACTCAAACGCCCCCTCCAGCAAGGTACATCCGGAAAAGAATGTCAGAGCAATCGTTCCCACTACATAGACCAAAAGATACGTCTGTGCATAGGTAGAAGCTTCTTCCACCTGTGTTCTGTCCAGTAATTCTTTTTCTGTTCCCTTACAATAATACGTGAGCGTTACCGTCCGTTCCGGTATCATCTTTTTCTTCACATTCCATACCAGATTCTTAAGTAACCTGCATACCCTGCCCAGCTTAATTCCTCCTGCCGTAGATCCGATCCCACCGCCAATGATCATAAGCAGTATCATGACTGCCAGCGCCGTCTGAGGCCACTCACTATAACTGCAGGTAGAATACCCGGTGGTGGATAATGCAGAAAACGCATTAAAAAAAGCCAGTTCTGTACTCTCCCCTGCGGATATCCCGCTTTTTGACAAAAACAGTGTCATCATCGGAACCGTGATCACGGTCAGACCAGCCAAAAACCGGATCTCACTTGCACGCATAAACTCCCGAATACGTCCACGGAACAATAACAACAACAAAGAAAAATTCGTTGTTCCAATCAACATCAGCAAAATGGTGATCCATTCAATTGGAAGGGAATGATAATAGCCAATACTATCCAACCTGTTGGAAAAGCCGCCGGTAGACAAAGCACACATGGTATGAACGATGCTGTCAAAAAAAGGCATCCCGAATATGGTATACAAACTCGTGCCTGCAATCAGGAAAAATCCATACATCATTCCAATCACTTTTACCGTTTTTCCAATGGTAGGCATCAATTTATCCGGATGCCCCTCTGCCTGGTACAAGGTAACCGAATCCTTTTCCTGTATAAAAAGGAGCATCATCATCACAAACCCCAGACCGCCCACATACTGCAGGAAACCTCTGTAGAAGAGGAACATATGCGGCAGCCGCTCCACATCCAATACCGAAAGCCCGGTAGTGGTAAACCCACTGACCGATTCAAAAATTGCCTGCACAGGGGTCAGATTTCCATACAGCCAGAAGGGAACTGCTGCAAGTGCAAATCCATACAGCCATGCAAACACCACCAGCCGGCTGCTGCTTGTTTTTCTTTTTTTTCTATGACAGACAACCATCCCCAGTCCAATGGAAACTGCAGCCGGCAACATGAACTGCCATGCAAAAACAATTTCTTTTGGGTAAAATGGAAGGACCAGAAGCGGAACGAACAGGATACAGCCCTCTAATACCATCATTTTCCCCATCACTGATATTCCATTACGATGCAGCATATTCCGTCAGCTCCTTTATCTGATCAAGTTTACTCTTGTCCGAAGTGATGATCAGAAGCACATCCCCTTCTGTAATACGGGTATCCCCTCTTGGAATCAGGCTTTGATCTCCCCGAAGGATACATCCGATGATCACTTCTTTTGGAAGATTCAGTTCCCATAATTTCTTCCCGGCAACCGGCGAGTTTTTCGGAATTGGCAGTTCCAAAATCTGAATTCTTCCCTCGTCAACCGGTATCAGCCTGGTCATTTCATCCATAACTGCCTGTTCTTCCATGATGTTCGTGATCATATTCAACGCACAAACCACCCGGTCAATTCCCATCTGGTAGAAAAAATTCGTTTTCGATGGATCATTTAAAAGAGCCACTGTTTTCTTCACATGAAAGAACTGTTTACACATTTCGCAGATGACAAGATTGATCTCATCACTGTCTGTCAGGGCAATCGCCACCTGACAGTTTCCGGCAGCCGCATCCTCCAAAATATATTTTTTGCTTCCGTCTCCAAAAATAACATTCAGCCTGGTCACTTCTGCCAGTTTTTCACAAGCTTCATAATCCTTATTAATTACTGTCACACGATATCCCTTTTTCAGCAAAGAAGTAGCAAGGGATCTGGCTTTATGGAATCCTCCCACGATCAGAATATTTTTTTGTTCTTTCTTTTTATTCCACATGTGTTCCACCCCCGATTTCAATGTAATTGGCAATTTCCTTCTCTGACAGTTCTGACGGGCAGATCGTATCAATCCCCATCTCTTTTACCAGTGCAATCTTCTCTTCATCATAGATTCGTGCCACAACCTTCGGAATATGGAACATTTCTTTTGCAATCTGTGCTGCGCAGATATTCACACAATCATGATCGGTAACAGCAATAAAAGCCGCTGCATCTGCAAGACCGAAAGCTTCTAGCCTCTCCATATCTGTAGCACTGGACGTTAGCGTCAATCCGCCATAAGAATATGGTAATTTCCGGAATGCTGTTTTGTCGCAATCCAGAACCATTACATCTTTTTTCTCTTCCGAAAGCTTTCCCGCTATGCTTGCACCCAGACGCCCGCATCCGGCGATCACTGTGCATCCATTCCTTTTTCCCATAATCCCAACCTCCTATTTTCTTACAAGATGCCCTACATGATGTTCATCATAAACCACTTTAAACTGTGGATCATTCTGCACCGGACAATCTTCCTCTGTATAGGCACATCTTTCGGAAGGATACATGGTTCCATACTGCTCCATGTTATAACGTGCAGGAATATAAGTCGGATCCAGTGCGTAAGCTGCACGAAAATGTTTCATTGCCAGAACATGATTATTCTCTTTCTCCATCAGGATTCCCATCAGGTTATGAGGGATAGCGGAATGCGGATTCTGAAGCATTGCCTCTCCCAATTTTTTTTCACATTCTTTATATTCGTGCTGAACGATCAGCTTTTTACATCTGTCTTCTAATTTCTCAGTCATTTGGTTCTCCTCCTTTTCTTTTGTACCTGCAGTATATCTTTTTACCTGTGGGAATGGTGTGGGAATAGATTCACCGGCTGTGAGAATCCTGTGAGATTTTCCAGGATGTGTAAAGAAGCTGTGCGTTTAGATAGATGTTGTGAGAATGGTGTGAGAAATCACCGAAAGTGCCAAAAGGCACGTTCCGGGATTGTATGCGGTCGCAAGATCTTAAGCAAGCTTAAGACTTTGGCTCGTCGCCGATACAAAAAGGGGATGCAAATCTTTACTGTTCGATTTACATCCTCTTTTATCATCCAACATTATTTTACGGCTTCATGTTCCCGCATCCGGTACCCAATGCCTATTTCCGTCTCTATATACTCCGGTTTTGCCGGATTCCGTTCAATTTTTCTCCGGGTGGAAGCCATCACAGAACGAAGCACCTGCGTATCTTCCCCGTATCCTTCTCCCCATATCTTCCGCAAAATCGTATGGTAGGTAAGTACCTTTCCCGGATTCTGCATAAATAAAAGCAACAACCGATATTCCAAAGGGGTCAGATGAATCTCCTTGTCATCCTTATAGGCAATATGCGCTCCATTATCCAGTTTCAGATTTCCATTTACATATACGGTATCATCCGGTCTTTCCTCTGATTCCAATTGATTCATACGGTAGTAATGCCGCAGTGCCACCCGGATTCTGGCCATCAGCTCTGTTGCAGAAAAAGGTTTTGTCAGATAGTCGTCCGCACCATCATCCAATGCCGCTGCCTTTTCTTTGTCCTGGTCCCTTGCAGAAACAATAATGATCGGAACTTCTGACCACTCCCGGATTTTATGAAGTACTTCCATTCCATCGATATCCGGAAGACCCAGATCCAATAAAATCAGATCTGCATTTTTCCTTACCATATAGGAGATGCCATCTTTACCATTTACAGCACCTTCCACAGAAAAACCTGCATTTTCCAATGTATAAACCATAAAATTCTGTATCTGTACATCATCTTCTATAATCAGTATTTTTTCTTTAAACAATTTCTCTTCCTCCTTCCGTGAGAGGTAATGTAAAGATAAACTCTGCTCCCTTTCCATCCGTCCGGTTTCGCCCGGTAATCGTTCCGCCATGAGCATTTACCACCGTCTCACAGATCGTAAGCCCCAGCCCAATTCCTCTCTTTACATCAGCCGAACGGGTTTTGGAAGTGTAAAATATTTTAAAAAGATTGGAAACGTCCGCTTCAGCAATTCCCTCTCCTTCATCCCGGACAGAAACCAGTAGTGTATCTTCTGTGTAACCGGCAGAAACAGTAATGGTTTCCTGCGGTCTTGTGTGTTTCACTGCATTGTCCAACAGATTGGTTATTACCTGCTCAATCAGCTTTGCATCCATCGGCACTAACCGGAACTCATCTGGTATCTCTACCTGTATCTCCCGCTCTGGGAAACTACGTTCCACATGAGCAACCGCACAGCCAATCACCTCTTCGATCGCTTCCATTTCTTTTTGTATCACAATTTTACCGTCCTGAAGTCTGGTCAGGCTTAAGATATTTTCTACTAATGATTTCAGCCAGTCCGCGTCCTGATAAATACCTTGAAGCAGTTCCTGGCGTCTGTCTTCTTTGTCTGTCATATCCATCAGTATTTCCGATGTCCCCATGATACCCGACAGTGGTGTCCTAAGATCATGAGAGATTGCACGCAAAAGATTCGCACGTTCTCTCTCCCGTTCCATACTTTCTCTGTCTCGCACTCTTTCTATCGTTACTTCAATCCGATCCATTGCCATGGAAACATTCTCCATGATAGAATGCAGTAATTTTTTCTTTTCCTGCAGATGTTCTGCATCCACGGTTTTATCAATTTTTACCACTGCCAGCAGATACTCCCGTCCGTTGACCGGATACCCATAAGCTTCCTCTTCTTCCAGATATTCGGTTCGAAGATTTGCATATATCTTCCGAATCTCATCTGCATCCGGCACGCTTCTGTGAATCTGCTCTTTTCCTGACTGCTGAATGTAGATTGGTTCAGACTGCCTTCCAACATAAATGCATCCAACATTTACCTGAATCAGATGGCTGATACTCTCTGCTGCGATTTTCAAAACAGCTTCCATATCTGCCGCATCAGACAACTTACTGGAGAGCATATATAAAATCTGGCTTTCTTTCCCTTTTTCATTTGCTTCTTCCGTTAAAAGCTTTTCTTTCGTTGTCAGGGCACTTGTAAGAATAGAAGTTGTCAGCATGATTGAAAAAGTAATCAGATACCCTGGATCATTTACTGCAAGCGTATGATAGGGTTCCGTAAAAAAGTAATTGTAACATATGAGCGAAACCACTGCAGATAAAATCCCATACTGATATCCTGATGTAAATCTAGCAACCAGAAGAACAGCCAGAAGATACATTACAACAATATTCGTTTCCGGAAATCCAAGCTCTATAAAAATCTTCCCAAGTACGGTGGCTGCAAATACGATACCCACCAATTTCAACAGACTATGCAGGATCTCTTTCTTTTTAATCATCATGATTGCCTCTTTATTATCATATTAATCTCGTTAAGTATAACACACGCAGTTTGTTTTTCCAATCCTCAGCACATGGCATCCTGCCAATGTTCTCATATATCCTACAACAATTTTTTCTTTTTAAAATAAATGAATTCCAGCATCTTAAAAAGGAACTGATCCGGCGATTTCAGCCCCTGAAACTGTTCTTCCTTTTTCTCTAGCCAGTACTTCAGATTCCCACTGTCCTCAATCAGGAGAAGCAATTCCACTTGTAAGAGATAAGCACAGTAGCAAGGAGTACATTGAATTTCTCAAAAAACTTGATGATAAGTATCCCAAAACAGATAAAATCCGTCTGGTTCTGGATAACCTTAAAGTTCATTCCTCTGAGGAAACCAGATAATACCTCGCAACTATACCGGGAAGATTTGAATTTGTATTTACTCCTAAACATCAAAGAAATCGGAAGGAACAGACATCTGATCGAGCAGATATGTAAAAAACTCCGCAGACAAAAGACCTTAACCCAGATTGCCGATGAAGTGGAAGAATCCCCCGAAACGATTGCTCCAATTATAAAAGCCTCTGCTGAATCTGCCTCGGAATATGATGCCGAAAAAATCTTTGAGCATATCTATGGAGATATGCTTTGAAATCACATATTAAAATCAAAAAAAATCCCCGACAGAATCATCAGCATTTTATAAACACTGATTTTATCGGGGATGTTTTTGATTGTAAGTTTACTGTACTGTCAAAGAATCCTGCTATGTCTTCAACAGTTTGCAATCATTACTTTACTTATCCACTTCTGTATAACGGCTGATTATAGTTGCCGCTTCCGCTCTGCATGTACTTGTCTGCGGGTCGATGAGCCTAGCACCTTCTTCACCTTTACCGCTGATGATTCCTTCTGCCACGCACCATTGAACTGCATCAATTGCAAACTCCTGAACAGTGTCTCCGTCCGGGAAGCTGCTCAGACTTTCACGTGCGGTCGTATCCAGTTTCTTGTAGTTCGCATAACGGAACATCATAGCTGCCATCTGTTCGCGGGTGATCGGATCATTTGGTCCAAACAGACCCGTATCTGTATATCCGGTTACAATACCATTTTCCGCAGCCCAGATAACTGCGTCACTGTAGAAGTGTCCGTCCTTGACATCCGGGAAGGTATCTTTGAATATCACTTCCGGTTCACCTTCCATGCGGTAAATAATAACCGCAAACTGTGCTCTTACCAGGTTGTTGTTCGGTGCAAAAACAGTTTCTTCCAGACCTGTCATAAGTTCCTTTACATATACATAGTCACAGAACCAGTCATCTTCATTGACATCGTTATATTCTTGTCCGGGATTTTCTGAAGACCTGCCATTGCTGTCCGAAGATTCTCACATGCCTCATTGACTTCTTCCTGCATTGCATTGCCGTCTGCCTGCACTTCTTTTGCATCTGCAAGCGCTTTCACAAACGCATCTTTGCCTTCTTCCAGATAAGAAGAAATATGATCGTTCATCTCATCTGCCAGAGCGATCACTTTTGCAAGGTCTGTCTTGTCGCCCTGTTTGAAGGACAAATACTGCATAACGCTCATAATCTCCTGCCCTGCGTTATCCACCATTTCCTGAGTGACGGATGCATCTCCTGACTGAACTTTGTCAAGAAGCTGCTGACCATTTTTCACTGCTGCGTTAAATCTGTCAACTATGGATGTAATAACACCTTCTGTGTCAGCTCCTGTGGCAAGCTCCAATGCAGATTCCAGAACAGCTGTGGAAATTTTAGACTGCTCGTCTTTTTTGATCAGAAGATCAAATGACTCTTCTATATCTGATACCATTTTATCGACAAGAGCCTGTGTTGCATATTCCGGTACTGTTTCAGGCACAGAAAATTCAGGGTATTTTCCTATAAATTCATCGCTTAGTACATCGTAATATTCATATTCTTCCCTCAGCTCTTCCGGAGACAGCTGAACTGTTTGTTCCCCCGGAATACTTGCCAGCACTGTCATTCCACTTCCCAACGTGGACGTCAGAAACGCAAATGATGTCAGCATACATAAAATTCTTTTTTACTTTTCATTCATAGATTCCTACTTTGTCAGTTTTATTTCTATATATTACTGTTTCATTTTTATTTTTTGCTATTTTTGTCTATCAACCAATACTTATGAACATCACACATGTTCTGTTCCTCTTCAATTTTGTTTTCTTGTAATACACATCATATTTAAATTAATCAGATAAATTTTTCTCTTTTTCTTGCCATACATCCAAAATTCCAATCCTTCTTTGATAAATGAAGTCGCAAAAGCATCCAGCGTATTATTCTGTCTCTTTTTATATCCATGTTGGTTCAGCCATGATGCAATCGCACTCATTCCCATATTGGTATGGATGAATAGGAGAAATATCAGGAAATTCAGGAATTGTATCCACAGATCGGCATCGCACTGGCAAAAGGCATCTTGGTCTCCAAAAATAAACAGGCATAATTTTACGGCGGACATCATTGCCCGCCGTTATATTGGCTTTTTCCCACTTTTGGAAGAAAGTCTTTATCAATTCAACAAACTAAACTCTTATAAAGAAAACATCAAGTCCCTGTATTTGCAAGTAATTTTCCCTTTAATTCAAGTACCCTTTTTTCAATCTCTTTCATAATCGTCTTAAAATCTTCATCCGATTTTCCCGTCGGATCTTCAAGTCCCCAGTTATCATCAAAAGATTTGCCAATGAAAGGACATCCCACATTACACCCCATGGAAATAGCAATGTCCACCTTAGGAATCTCAGTAATCAGTTTGCTATACTGTCCGTCTGCTTCCATATCAATCCCATAATGTTCTTTCATCAGTCTGACTGCATCCTGATTAATCTGTGGTTTCGCCTCTGTTCCTGCAGAATAGCTTTCAAACACATTCCCTGCCAAATGCCTGCCAAGAGCTTCTGCCATCTGGCTTCTACAGGAATTATGAACACAGATAAATGCTACTTTTCTCTTTTCCATTACTGAAACCATCCCCTTGTTTTATTTGCAAACCAGCAAAGTGCAAGCATTACCGGAACCTCTGTCAGGACCCCTACTGTAGTAGCAAGAGCTGCCGGACTTGTTGTTCCGAATAAAGCAATAGCAACTGCCACTGCCAATTCAAAGAAATTTGAAGCACCAATCATTCCTGCCGGAGCTGCAATGTCATGACTTAATTTTAACAGCTTACTTGCAATATATGCAATGGCAAAAATGAAAACAGTCTGTATGGTAAGTGGTACTGCAATCAACACAATATGAAACGGATTACTTAAAATCACTTCTGTCTGGGATGCAAAAATAAGAACCAGTGTAAGTAATAACCCGACTGTTGTTACATTATCAAACTTATGAATAAACACTTCTTCAAAGTATTTCTGTCCTTTGTTCTTAATCATAAGGGTTCTTGTAAGAATACCGCCAGCCAGAGGAACCACCACAAAAAGTCCCTCACTGATAAATAATGTGCTATATGGAACTGTTACATTGGAAACCCCCAGCAAAAACTTAACAATCGGAACAAATGCAATTGGGATAATTAAATCATTCGTTGCAACCTGCACAACTGTATATGCCGGATTTCCCTTTGTAAGACTACTCCATACAAATACCATAGCGGTACAAGGTGCTGCGCCAAGAAGTACGGCTCCTGCCAGGTATTCTGTAGCAAGGTCTGGTGTAATCAAGGACTTAAATACAGTAAACAAGAAGAAACTGCCGATCACATACATAGTAAACGGCTTAATCAGCCAGTTCGCAATCCACGTAACAAACAATCCTTTCGGATTTTTTCCAACCTGTTTTACGCTTTGAAAATCTACCTTCATCATCATTGGATAAATCATAACCCAGATCAAAATCGCAATGGGAATTGAAATCCCCGCCAAAGATAATTTATCCAAAAATGCAGGAATAGCCGACAGAAATTTGCCAAAAAGTATTCCCACTGCCATACACAACAATACCCATACACTTAAATACTTTTGAAATGAATTGATGCCCTCTGCTTTTAATTCCTTACGCATAAAATACCTTCCTTTTAACAACCGAGCTTCTTCAAAAGTTCTGCCACCGCTTTCTTTACCTTTTCGTGCTGCTCATGGCAGGATTTACATCCGGCACCTAAGACCTTAATATGACACTCGTTTCCTCCACATGCACAACGGCCTTCTTCTGCAATATAAGTTTTATCCTCACTGACAGGACCATTACATCCACATTCCGGTTCTTCTACAGGTGCTGAACCACAACAACTTTCGTTAGCAGACTCCTCCACAGGTGCAGAGCCACAACGGCATCCACCCTTTACTTCTTCCTTTTTCTTGCCAAATCCAAATAATCCCATGTTCGTTAATCTCCTTTCTTTTTTAAAACCATATTTCAATAATAGCTATGATGATAACGGGTATTATAATGAATCCTATTTTCTTTTTCATTCTTAATCTTCCGGTCTTAGACAAGCAGATACTGTATCACATTAAAGAAATATCCAACAACGATGATTCCTACTGTGCAAATAGCAATAAAAACACCAAGCAGCTTTGGTTTTACAGCTTTCTTCAACATGATCATAGATGGAAGACTTAATGTAGTCACACCCATCATAAAAGAGAGTACCACTCCAAGTTTTGCACCTTTCGCAAGAAGTGCCTCTGCGATTGGAATACACCCAAAAATATCTGCATACATCGGAACTCCTGCAATTGTTGCAATGATTACTCCGAACGGATTTCCACTTCCAAGGAATCTTACAATCAAATTCTCCGGAATCCAGTTATGGATAAACGCTCCGATCCCTACACCGATCAGGATGTATGGAAATACCTTTATAAAAGTTTTTGCGACCTGTTCCGCCGAATAATTCAATCGATCCTTTACAGTAAGTTCTTCCTGCGGAATATCCATCTGTTTCGCATTTCTAATAAACTCTTCTACCTGATTCTCAAGATGAAGCTTTTCTATAAGAGTTCCACCCGCAACAGCGATCACAAGCCCAAGTACCACATATACGATTGCTATTTTAGCACCAAATATACTCATCAGAAGTACAAGCGAACCCAAATCAACCATCGGTGATGAAATCAGGAAGGAAAATGTAACTCCCAGCGGAAGTCCTGCGCTTGTAAACCCAATAAAAAGCGGGATAGATGAACAGGAACAAAATGGCGTTACCGTTCCAAGCAGTGCTGCCAGGATGTTTGCCCCGATTCCATGAAATCTTCCCAAAATCTTCTTTGTTCTTTCCGGCGGGAAGTAACTTTGAATATAACTAATGATGAATATTAAAGCACAAAGCAACACTACAATCTTTATCACATCGTAAATAAAGAACTGAATCGTACCGCCCATTTTTCCTGTAATGTCTAAACCCATAGCAGTTAATAAGTTTCCAATCAAAGCACTCAGCCATTTCATACCGAGTACCTGATCTTGTATAAATGCCCACATACATATACCTCCATCTATATAGATGCTCATTTATATAGATACTCATCTATTTATTTATTATATTTTTTGCTGGTGCAATTTGCTCCAGCAAATAAAAATTTTATTCAATTGTCGTAAGAATAATGTTCAGGTCTTCTCATTTTTTCTACAGCAGATTTCTAAATCACCTTCTTTAAATGTATCACAGCTGCAAGTAATCGCTGCAAGATAGTTTTTAAACTCCTTAAATCTGTCACAGTTAACAGAATAATGGTGCCATATCCCATCTTTATATGAACTTACGAGACCACACTCAGAAAGAACCTTCATATGGTGGGATAAAGTTGGCTGTGTAATCTGCAGTTCCTCAAGCAGATGGCATCCACACTTTTCTCCCTGTGTAAGCATTTCAATAATCTTGAGTCTATTGGCATCTGACATTGCTTTACAGATCATTGCAACTTCTTCTCTAGTCATTCAGCCCCCATACATAGATTTAAATCTATGTATAAATTACTATATACATAGATATTTGTCAATGTTTTATCTCTCCAACTTTTGTATGCTTATCCCACAGCGGACCAGTACCACAAAGGTGCGAACAGCGAGGGAAATCAATACAAAGATGGAGGGATTTAGTGTGAAAGAAAGTAGAGGACAGCCATAAATGGGTGCACTTTACTAAGCTGTCTAAATCAGGCAACTTTTTGAAGTGTTATAGATATAGTGAATTA
>SFGN01000213.1 GCA_004556565.1 Lachnospiraceae bacterium
TGTTTATTGTAAAATAGAATTACCGAAAGTTGCAAACGGGAATTGGAGAATGTTGCATCTCCAAATTGGAGAAAGTTGCAAGGCATTCGCTAGAAGCGCTCAGGAACGGTGTAGCGCTTGAGTGGCAGCCACCAAGTATGAGCATTCCCATGAAAAGATCCATTGCAGGTATATCCAAAAACCATTAACCTTATCTTTATTGTAGTCCAAACAATAAAGACAAGGAGGAAAGGAGAATGTCAACTACAATGGATCAGATACATCATATCAGAGATATGTTCTACCGGCAAGATAAGAACATTTCTGAAATCGCATCTGAGACCGGCCTTAACTGGAAAACGGTCAAAAAATATGTGGATATGGAGGACTTTAACAATCCATCTCCCAAACCTGCATCATCAGAGGTTCACGAATCCAAGCTTGACCCATTCAAACCTTTGATTGATGAATGGCTGCAGGCAGACAAGCTTGCACCAAGAAAGCAACGGCATACAGCCAAAAGAGTATTTAAACGCCTCAAGGATGAAGCAGATGGTTTCGGCTGCAGTTATCGGCTTGTTGCCTTATACGTCAAACAGAAGAAAGAGGAACTACGGCTAAAAAGAACCGATGGCTATATCCCTCTTAATCATCATCCCGGCGAAGCCCAGTCAGACTTTGGAACAGCCGATTTTTATGAAAATGACAGGCTTCATCACGAGGCTAAGTACCTTGTGCTCAGTTTTCCCTACAGTAACGGAGGTTTCCTCCAGCTTAATTATGGCGAAAACATGGAATGTCTTCTGGAAGGACTGGTTGCCATATTTGAGCACATCGGTGGTGTTCCCACGGAAATCTGGTTTGACAATACCAGAACCATTGTTACCG
This sequence comes from Lachnospiraceae bacterium, assembly GCA_004556565.1. Taxonomy (GTDB): domain Bacteria; phylum Bacillota; class Clostridia; order Lachnospirales; family Lachnospiraceae; genus Schaedlerella. The sequence continues at coordinate 868 of SFGN01000213.1, forward strand.
AAATCATCAAAGGTGGCGGGCGTAATGTAACAGAGCGGTTTCAACGCTTTTGTGAACACTACCGCATTAAGCCGGTTTTTATGAATCCTGAATCCGGATGGGAAAAAGGAAACGTGGAAAACAAGGTTGGCTACCTGCGCCGCAACGAACTTGTACCGGTACCCCGCTTTGATGATCTTGTGAAAGAAAACAAGCATCTTCTGGATCGTTGTGAAATCGATATGCAGCGTGAGCACTATGATGACGATGATGACCGCTTTATCAGTAAACTGTTTGAAGAAGATAAGGCTCGTTTACTGCCGCTTCCTTCCGTTCCGTTTGATACGGCACTTTACACAACGGCAACAACGGATAAATGTGGAAAGTTTACTCTTGACGCAGGAAAGCACCGTTATTCTGCTTCACCGGCTTTCTGTGAGTCCATTGTAAATCTCAAGATTACATCCTCTGATGTGATTGTCATGGACAAAGATATGCACGAAGTGGTGCGTCATAAGCGCCTTTACGGCAATGAACATGAAAGAATGGACTGGCTGCCATACCTTACATATATCGCCAGGAAACCCCGTTCTCTTCGAAACAGCGGCATATATGACATGATGCCACAAACCATGCAGATATACATGGATAACTGCGAAAGCAAGGAACGCGGACGTGTCCTGAAGGTGCTTGCAGAACTTACGGAAAGAACCGGGTTTGCCAGTGCTGTCAGAACAGTTGACGAAGCAGTCCGGCTGAATGCCACAGATCCGGACAGTCTGCAGAGCCTTTACAGGCGAACCTATGCAGATGTACCGCTTCTGCCTCCGCTTGAAAACAAAGTTTTACTGCCACAGCAGAAGGTCATTCCGTTCAGAAATGATCTGAAAATGCTGGATGCCGCCCTTAAGAAGGGAGGTGTCTCAAATGGCTGATATAGAAAAATCCATTGCAGCATGCTGCAAACAGCTCAAGCTGTCCACGAACTTTGCAGGACAGGCTTTCGAGCAGAAAGGAGACACACCGCAGGAATACCTTTTAAACCTCCTGACAAACGAAATTGAATACCGTACAGCAAAAAGGAAGAGCAAGTTCCTCAATACCGCCGGCTTCCCACGTAGATACCGCGTGGAGGAATTCAGGGCAGATGAGATAGATTTCCCGGAAGACGTCAGCTTCCAAAGCCTGTTAGACCTGGAGTTTTATCATACAGGAAAAAATGTCATCATGTATGGAGGAACAGGAACCGGTAAAACAATGCTTTCCATTCTGATTGGAATGTCTGCATGTAATCAGGAAATTCCGGTAAGATTCTACCGCACTGCCGGACTTATCAATCTCTTTTCCGAGAGTCAGAGCAGCGGAAAGCTTACTGCACTGAAAAAGAAGCTTAACAGTGCCCGGATACTGATTCTGGATGAATTCGGATATGTTCCGTATGACCGCACCGGTTCACAGCTTCTGTTTGATTATCTTTCTGAGATACACGAGCAGAAATCGGTGATTTTAAACACGAATCTTGAATTCTCACAGTGGGTGAACGTTCTTTATGACCAACGGATGACAACAGCACTGATTGGCAGGCTCACCCACCATGTGGAACTGATTCTGTTCCCGGGGATCAATAATCGGTTACGTGAATCAAGCATCAATGCAACTCTTTCAAGAATCAGCAGTCAGGAGGCAGGTAACAATGGCTAAAAATAAAAAAGTTATCAAAGAACAGAAAAAATATCAAAACCTTCAGGAACGCTATGAGGAGATGAATGATTATCTTCTTGATCTCATAGAAGATCACCGATGCGCAGAAGAAGATCTGAGATATCTAAATGATTTTATCCATTATAAAGAGCTGGATGAGGAGTTCCGCTATTTCAGGGAACATGCACATGAAGATGAAAACTCGGAACTTCCGTTTCCATATCTCACGCTATAACAACTAAATATGGTCTGCAATGGCTATGTAGCTGGCAGAATAGCTGCCAGCCGAGGCCTTGCAACTTTCTCCAATTTGGAGATGCAACATTCTCCAAAAATATTTTGCATTTTTCTCCAAAAAGTGCTTGCAAAAAACA
>SFGN01000214.1 GCA_004556565.1 Lachnospiraceae bacterium
CATATCAAAAGCTATGGAAGAGGGGAAAGACCTACTCAAGCAAATCACCAGAAGCAGAGGTTTCGGCATGGGTATGTAACCCCCCCCCGCCCCCAAAGGGGGAGCGACCAAACGGCAGCTTCACTCAATGGAGTGTTACGCCGTTCGGGTTCGGAAGAAATTTTGCAGGGTTCGAAAAACGGTTGTGTGCTTATTTCGAAAAAAAGTTTATGGTGTGGGCGCTCGTCGGGACGGGTGGTCCCGCCCCTTGCCGCTGGGCGCTCCCCGACCGATGATTTTTTAAGTAGTTGATTATATGCCGTTTTTAGGGTATAATAAGAACTTAAGAAATAGAATAAGTTAAGTAGTTGATACTCAATATAGGGTATTTTCCATATTGGAAAATCTGATTTTCCATATTAGAAAGTCACTCTTTCCTATTAGATGTTAAAAAGGAAAATATATTTTGCTTTTTTATTGTATTAATGGAAATTTAAATATTCCTTTGTGGAAAATCAAATTATACTTTTTCACCGATATATAGAAAGTCAAATTTGCCTAAATAGAATGTTTATGGAAAATAAGAAAGTACTCAAATTAACCGATTTTCAAAAAAACGAAGAAAACCCCTTTATGAAACAAGCAATTGAAGGGATTGAAAATCATGTTGTTAAGAAATACAAAAGTAGTACGGGAAGTGATAAAAAAGCTGTAGTTGCTGTTGCTGATACAGATACAGGAGAAGTATTCAAAACCTCGTTTATCCGACAAATAGAAGTAGATGAAGAGCAATTTGCAAAACTATACCTTGCGAATTTTGCCGCTTTTTTCAATCTATCACAATCAGCTATTCGGGTTTTCGGGTATATTCTAACTTGCATGAAGCCTAAGAATGATATGATAATTTTCGATAGGCGAAAATGCTTAGAATACACCCAATACAAATCAGACAAAGCCATATACAAAGGATTGGCAGAGCTCGTACAAAGTGAAATCATAGCAAGAGGTCCAAACGAATATAATTGGTTCATTAATCCGTTGATTGTCTTTAATGGGGATAGGGTTTCATTTACAAAAACATACGTTCGGAAAAAGACTTTAGCTGCCCAAAAGAAAGAAGAAGCAGAGAAACGACAGTTATCACTTGGTTTTGATGAACTGTAACACTCCATTGAGTGAAGCTGCCGTTTGGTCGCTCCCCCTTTGGGGGCGGGGGGGGATAGATAAAGTTCCTCTATGTAAAGTTATAATGGGGGATGAAAGGCAAGGTTCGCTAACCTTACCCTGATTGTTTATGCTTCCCAGCATTCAATCTATCCCCGTTTATGGGTTTCTCTTTCACCCTACAAAGATAACCTCATGGGGGAAAAATGTCCAAGAATATGGGGTAAAAACTATCAAGTCGGTAGAAAATAAGTATCTTTGAAGTACATTTTTAGTAGAGGTACTGGTATGCCTAGACGAAGCAGATAGGCAAAAATAAAGCCGCTGGGGATGTCGGATGTCCGTCAATTAACTCCAGCGGCTTGTATTTTGGTAACTCTCCCGTATCGGTCAGCTACCGTTTGGTCAGCAACAAAGGTAGTACTTTATTGTCGCAAATCCAAATGTTTTCCCCTTTATTTGTGCATTTACAAAACATTCACTAACTTCGCACCTATGCAGTATGGTGATAGCACACTAGCACCCTAAAGGGTACGTGTGTAAGGGGACAAGCCCCCTTAACCCCCTGTCAGCCGGCTGTCACCGGCTGTTATCGATTGTCACAAAAATGTTAACTTATGGGAGCAACAAGTATTCATGTACAAGCAGTGAAGCCGGGGAGCGAGATTCACAACTTTAGGGAAAAAGAGTTGGACTATGTTCGTCCGGAACTTAGTCATTTGAATGAAAGCTGGGTTGGAGATAGCATCTCCCATCGGCTGGAGAGTGCGAAACAGAGATATTTCGATACGGTTGGGCAGAAGATGCAGACTAAAGCAGCACCCATACGGGAGGGGGTAATAGTAATCAAGCAAGAAACCACCATGCAGGAACTCCAGCAATTCGCTGCGGTCTGCAAGGAACGTTTCGGTATTGAAGCGTTTCAAATCCATATACACAAGGACGAAGGATACATGAACGCAAAGCAATGGACACCTAACCTTCACGCCCATGTAGTTTTCGATTGGACGCAGCCGAACGGGAAGAGTGTGCGTTTATCGCGTGATGACATGGCAGAACTCCAAACCATAGCATCTGAAGCACTGGGCATGGAACGTGGTGTTTCTTCTGATCGCAAACACTTATCGGCTATGCAGTACAAGACCGAATGTGCGAAAGAACAGCTTCAGGAACTATCCAACGATATATCCAGTGCGTTAGACAAGCACAAGGACGTGCAAAACCAGCTTCTTCAGCTTCAGAAAGAACTACGTTCCATTGAAACAAAGAAAAACGTCCAAAAACTCATTTCTAAGGCTTCAGAGAAGTTTTACGGCTTGATAGGGAAAACGGTTAACGATAGGGAAAAAGATGCCTTAAAAGCCAAAATAAAGGCTTTAGAGGGGGAAAATGAACAGCTATCCGATAGACTGGGAAAGGCTATACTTGAAAAAGAGCGAAACGGCACAAAGGTATTCAAAGCCGAGAACGACAAGGAGTATTATAGACAGCAAATGGACAATGCAAGGACAACCAGTAACCGACTAAGAACGGAGAACCAAGAACTAAAGACCGAAACCAAGGAATTGAAAAAAGAACTTGGTAAGATGAAAGACTTGTTCAATTCCGAACAACTGGAGGCTTTAAGGCATCATTTCCCAAACATATCAAAAGCTATGGAAGAGGGGAAAGACCTACTCAAGCAAATCACCAGAAGCAGAGGTTTCGGCATGGGTATGTAACCCCCCCCCGCCCCCAAAGG
>SFGN01000215.1 GCA_004556565.1 Lachnospiraceae bacterium
TTATGGCGCGACTGGCAAAGGAAGTTCGTCAGGCTTTTTCTGGAGTACGCGATCGCCGTCGCCGCTCATTTATTTCACTGGCGCGAAACTTTGATTTCAGCAGGATGACAAAATCACAAAAACGCATTAAAAATCACAATGTTACTTACATTTCAGATTAAATAACAGACTACAAAATGCGATAAAACACTACATTTAGAGTCACTATTAATCAATGAGTTAGAGGTGATTAGTGACCTGAGACAGAGCATTAGCGCAAGGTGATTTTTTGTCTTCTTGCGCTAATTTTTTGTCATCAAACATGTCGCCCCTACAGAGAAGCACAAAGCCTTGCAATCAAGAGTAAAGCGTTTGTCCCACCAATATATATTCAGCACAAGAAACACAGCTAAAGCAATGGATGCAGTCTTACCTGCTGGAATCCCTGGCTCACTGTATTGTCATCATGAATAAGAGCTGAGTCGTGCGGGTAGGAGGTTCTACGGGGCACCCCAATCTCTTCGCGGAATTTATTTTCTGAAAGCACCTCCTCTGAAAAAGCCCCCAACCCAACAGTTCTGGCTTCTTCGAGTAAAAGTGGAGAGTATTTTTGTGATTCTGGTCGGGAACTCTCAACTTTCAGGCGCTCCCCATTTAAATTGTGGAAAACATGGAGCAACTCATGAAAAACAATAGTCGCATGAAAGTCCACCACGCTAATCCCCTCCCCACAGGGATATTCAACTGCATTCAGATTACAGTGAAAATCGGAACCAGTTCCCCGATGGTTCTCAGCATCTATATCTCTATGTGCAATAACTCCTAGTCTGGAAGAATTGAGGTGTATTACCACTGTTTCTGATTTAAGTCGGGATATTGATTCAATAGCATTCAGGAGTACACGTCCTGTCTCTGTAGAGCCAATCTTATCGAGCGCTGCTTCAATCTGTTGATATATATTATGATCAGTCCCCTGGAAACGAAGTTGCGGATTGTTTTTTATCCATTGAACACTCGATGCTTTTACAAGAGACTCGATATCTGTATCTGACATTGAGCCCGACGTTGATGACAGATGTAATGCCAAGTTGAGGGACGTAGGGCGCATCAAGGACCTCTGAAAATGTTACGAGTTTCATTCACCACACAGTGACTTCTCCCCGCCCGCACTGGGCGAGGGTTCTCGGATGTTTTTTGCTGAAGCGCCTCACTAGGGCAGTGAAGTTTTTCAATATCAACAGCAAAGGTACATGCCGATATTCTTGCCTGCACGTAAGAAGGAGCCTGTCAGTAATTCTGTGTAACTGCCACTGTATTAAAGGTGATCGCTCAGGCGGTCACCGAACTCGATAATAAAACGACTCATTGCCAGCTGCCAGCGCTTTGAGTTTATTTTCGTCCATAATTTGCCTGTCTCCGGTGTTGGAGTGAACATATCAAAAACAGGCAGATACACAATTCAAATTACAGTCTCATCGAAGGTCGTGTTTTATTAACATAAAAGCCACAACCTCCCGCCATCATTGCGCTCCCGACGACAATATTAATGGCTAGGAAACGTTTAAAACGATGATTCAGTTTCCTAACCATCAAGTGTATATGCTGACTCAATTAGTCAATATCTATGGGTTGAGTTCTACCAAAAGTGGCTCTGTAGTCACTTCTTTTTACAGTACACTCAGGTGTTGCAGGCACAGTTGTGGAGCGTAGATGCGTTGTTGGTTTACCATGCTCTGGTACATAAAAAACGCCAGTGCCATGGTAACCTGATATAGAAACGTTAATTCCACGACTTTCAAACTCGGCACAGACATGTTCTGCTAAAGACTTCTTCTGACCAAATAATGCCTTAGCCAACCAGCCATTCCTGATATTTGCTGATTTATCTATTTCACCAGGAGAGAAGTCCTTGTTTTTTGTTATGTCAGCTGAGTGACAGGATGTTAATCTGATGTCTCCTATTTCATGAAGATTATGTTGAGTCATGCGGTCGACAATATCTACCGGTGATAAAAAGTCATTTCCGCACTGAAGAAGAGGTAGACCAGCAGAACCATCCCCAGACAGATAAATTTTTTTGTATTTTTCTGGTGTTATATCACTTGGCAGGAGGGTTTTCATCTCTGTCGCTGCAATACTTATAGCTACAGTGGCAACAACATCGCTATCACTTGATTGTAGATGACTTTTGTTTGCTCCAGGAGTTATAAACTCCGTTTTCTTTCTATCAAACTCTTGTTTTGTAGCATCATTCAGGAATAATATATCATAAGGTTTTTTCCCTGTTATAACTCTTGGAACATTTTGTCCAATAATATTAAGAGCATATTCACCAACGTTTTTTTTTCCTAAAAACACAAGTAATCCTTCGCTCTCTTCCATTTTTTCTATTGTTCTCCCTCCTAGTATTGTGGCGATGGATTGAGATTGTTTTGTCGGAACTGATACGCTAGCGCTAATAGGTAGTAGGGATCTTATGCTAAACATACAACCTCTTTCTTAATTTGCGAACCTGTTTAGGATTCTGTGTAAATGCCTTTTCTCAGAAGTGACCATCCAAGCGGTCACCGAACTCGATAATAAAGCGGATCATTGCCGTTTGCCAGTCCTCTGCGGCATTGTCCATTTCTGTGACGTGGACTGGATTGCCAGCCACACCACTTTTTACCAACTCCATCCATGCAACAAATCCACTACACTGGATAAAGTTACTAAATTTTACTTAATACCACACTAATAAGATCTTGCGTTCCTCCATGATAAGATTGCATTATTTGACTTTCACTCCATGAACATCCCAGGTGATGCTGCCAACTTACTGATTTAGTGTATGATGGTGTTTTTGAGGTGCTCCAGTGGCTTCTGTTTCTATCAGCTGTCCCTCCTGTTCAGCTACTGA
>SFGN01000047.1 GCA_004556565.1 Lachnospiraceae bacterium
ACTACTATGTGGACACTACACGAGTTTTGTATGAACACTAACAGAGAAATGGCTCCGTTCGTGTACTATAAGTACTATGATTTAGGTACACGAGTTTTCTTGATTTTTTGACGATTTTTTATTCGTCTCACCCGAATATACGCAAAAAATTGCTTTCAACCGAAAAATCAGGCACTCATGCAAGATAACAAAAAAGCCGCCCCTAAAAATTGCAAAAATGCAATTTCAGGAACGGCAATGTTCACAGGATATACATTGATATTATTCCACAAATAGAATATAATGAGGTTACTATGTTTACAGGAGGGTAATGCAGATATGAGATACCTGTCCACCTTTGAAATTGCAGAGAAATGGGGCATATCTCCCCGGCGGGTTGGTATCCTCTGCAATGAAAACCGCATACCAGGCGCACAGCGGGCAGGAAGCCGCTGGATCATACCCGAAGATGCACCCAAGCCCCCAGATGCCCGCATTAAAAGCGGAAAATATATCAAACACCATACCAACAGAGAGGAGGGCTGCTAATGTCCAGCACCTATTTACCGGCTGATGTTCGTACTCGAATTATAGACTTGATGAAGGGTCATTGGGCTTGTTGGACTGTATCCCTGGTTATAATCCCGACACAGGCAATAAGTTTCTGACCTATGCAGCACCGGCAATCCGCAACGCTATGGTGGACTACATCCGCAGATGGAATCCCACTTTTGAAGCGAAGAATCTGGGAAACCTCCTCTGCCTGGATGAAGTTATAAAAGACGAGAATAAAGGCAGACACGAATTTGTCTCTGACTCCAGAGCGAAAAATCCGGAGCAGATATATATTGCAAAAGAAACTCATGAAGAAGTCCATACCGCACTGCAACGGATTGAACACCGGGAACGGGCATACCTATGGTATCGCTTCGGGTTTGAGGATGACATATACCATCCGCTGAATGAAACAGCGAAGCATTTCCACCTGTCTGAGAGCAGAGCCAAATCCACGGAAGCACTCGCTCTGGACAATGTGTGGTTGGAACTGCCATGGTGGTACTGATAAAATGACAAAACCGCTGCAATCTTCATTCCACACGGGAATGAAGATTGCAGCGATTTGCTTGTATATGGAAGATAGGTTTACATCTAAATTTTACTTGTCTTTCTACCAGCCACACTGTCAAAGTTCAGGAAACAGCATTACATCCAAACCTTGACCGGCTTTATTTACAATGACTTGAACCGGATTCTGTTCCGCCCATTCAGGGTCAGTATCAGCGATTTCTTTCCATTTCCGATAATGCTCCGCAACACCATCGAATAGCACTTTCTCAGCTTCCTTGCGGGCTGCAGCTGCGTCCTCAATGTTTTCGTATGTACCGAGGAAATACTGCTTTCTCTGGAATACAATCTTGGCGACATATTTTCCTCGAATCAGATACACACCCTTGTACCCAGTGGTATTATCCGTCGGCACTTTCTTACTTTTGATTGCGTCCATAGAAGTACCCGCAACATGGGTCAGGAATGATTGCAGGCTCTTGTCATGCTCCTTCTTTTGACATCCGCAGCTTTTCATGTTGCAGTAGACAAAATTGTTATATGCAACATCAATTTCGTTGCCGCAATCACAGCGACAGTGCCAGATCACACTTCCGTCAGCACCTCTGTCCGGGAGCATATATTCCGCTGTAAGACGATAGAAACGCTGTCCGGATATATCGTTTGGACAACCACGGCTTGCTTTGCAGCCACAATGTGTCCTTTTTCCAGTCATCAGTAAGGTGGCAGGGCAATCATAGAGTTTGCCGCAGGAACACTGACAGCTCCACCATATGCCGCCATTTTTTCGCTGATGTTCCGATATATGTAAAACAGTCAGCTCACCAAATACCTTGCCGGACAGATCTGTTGATACTGCCTCCCGATGCCGTTCTTTCCGCAGACAACCACAGGAATAAGCGCCACCATGTCTCAGACTTCGTTCCAGAACATAACGTTCTGTACCGCACTCGCATCGGCAGAGCCATTTTCTTTCGCCCTTTGATGTTTTCTCATAGGTATCCAAAACCGTCCACCGTCCTATGACCGTGCCAGGTGCAATTCCAGCTATATCCATTTGTTCGGCTCCTTTCCTGCAAGATTTATGTGGTCAGGTGCCTGTCATTCCCTGCTCTTACAGGGAATGACAAGGGTACCCTTGTCACAAATTATTAAAAGATATATCTAATCCAACGGGATCAAACGACCAATCAGTACATTTCGTGCATTGTCATATTCATAAGAACAGGTAGATAGGGTCACAAATCGATCTCCTTGCAACACCTGAAAATCAGATGCAAAGGTTGACTTCTCTATGGATTGCTCTACCAATGCAAGTACTTCTTCCTCTGTTTGTCCAAAGGAATAGATTTCAGAGGTCGATGATGTGACATAGCCGGCAATCAGTTCCACCTTGTAGTTTCCATCCGGTGTCAGCAGCCACATTAGGGGATGTTCGTCATAATAAGATTGCTCCTTATAGTTTGAAAGTGTGCCAAACATTCCCTTATTCTTCATGTTATGACCGTAGATAATGGTATTGCTGTCGGAAAAATCGTCTGCATTTCGGTAATCTACGAATAGAGTTCCGGAGCTGTTCCATGTGCCGTCAATCAATCTGCGAAGATAGTAGTTGTTATCTTCTGCCTGAACTACCGGGAAATTGATAGGCGTATCTTCACAGTAAATCCACCCAACCACATCCTCGTTGGTTTCCCAAAGGGCTTCAAAATCCACCTCAATCGGGGCGGTCTCCATGGGGAGCTGTTCCGTATTCGCTTCTGATTCCTATTCCGCAGGAAAGTCCACATCAGATGATTGGGGAGCAGGATCGTTTACAGCCACCGCTTTGTCGATCAGGCTCTCATTCAAATTCGTACTTTGGTTACTTTCCCGAAGATAATCCACCAGATTCAAAGTAGCAAACGCCAGCACACCCAAAGCTGCCAGCCCCAGCAGAAAGCGAAAAAGTTTTCTCATTGATCTTCTCCTTATAATATGCAGAAAACCCCACCCCGACGCTCCAACAGCGCCACGGATGGGGTTGCTATAACTTATTCTTCCGCTTTTTGGCTCTTGCGGGTCAAGAACAGGCAGACAATCACACCCAAGCTGACCGCAATCAGCACCGCATAGAGAACAGGCGTGGACTCATCTCCGGTTTTCGGAGTATCAGGATCAGTAGGCGTAGGCTTTACAGTCTCGTACTCATTATCAAACTCAGCGCCGGGCAGCTTATTGCCCTCAGAATCCGGATACAGTACCGCCGTAGCTTCCAGACCACTGCCGTCCTCGGCGTTGGTGATATAGACCGTCAGAGCATATACCGTATCGTCATAGGTGCATTTCTTGTTGTTTCCAGCCACCTGATAAATGGTGTAGGTGTAAACGCCTACCCTGTTATAGGTGATAGTCGGAAAGTTTTTCGTATCCGCTCCGGTTATCGTCATGGTGTAGATATCACCAACAGAGCCCTCCGGCATAGGGTAGGAAGCGTTATCCGCTCTCAGCTTGATTGTGAAATCCTCTGCCGGTTTAGGCAGGGTTCCGGAAAGGGAAACAGTCACCGGAATAGAAACTCCGGGATTTTCCGCTGCAAAGGCTGGTACGGTCATGGTCATCATGCACATCACCGCCATCACTGTTCCTAAAATGACACTCATCCATCTTTTCATATTAGCTTTCCTCCTGATCCGCTGCCTGGTAGGGTTCCATCACAGCCAGAATGATTGTTCTTGCATCGGTAAATTCCGTAGAACAGGTGGAGAGGGACAGAACCTGTGGTTTATCCATCTGCTCCAATTTATTTATTGTTTCCTCACGCAGATGAAGACTATTGTCTTTTGCGTAAGAAAGCAGTCCATCTATATCAGTCTGCCACTGTTCCGGGTCGAAGATCGCATCTTCTCCCGCATCCATCAGCAAGCAGGCAAAGATTTCAAGGTTATAGGCGTTGCACGGCAGAATCAGCATTCCGGTGGTGTTTTCATCGAAGAATGTCTGATCTTTATATAAGTCAAGGTCTCCGAACATTCCGCCGTTTTCCATGTGATGGCCGTACAGCAGAGAATAGGCATCGGAGAAGTCCCGCTCATTGCGGGTATCCAGATAAATACTTCCGGCAAGAGCAAAGTTGCCGTATACATCCTTATTGATGTAAGTCAGGTTTGTACTGCCTTGCAGCACGGGGTAATCAATTCTCGTATTGTCCAGCGATACCCATGCACAGACATCAGGGTTGATCGCCAGCAGCTCCTCAAAGGAAGCTCCGCCATCTTCTTCCACGGCGGGTTTGATTTTCACCATATCCGCCTGCACATCGCTGGCGGCAGAGTAGACCCGATTGTTATCCCATAACGCATAGGCCGCATAAATGCCTGCCACGCAAAGGCAGAGGACAACGATCAGATTTACCAAAGAGTTTGCGGCCTTTAGAAACCATCTCGACATTTTATTTTCGGGGCGAAATGTGCCGCACTCCTTTCAATGATTCCTTTCGGAAGGTCTGGGGCGTTGCCGCCCCAGACACCGAAAAGGGTTCTTAGAAAAATTCTGCTTCGTTCAGATTAGTTCTCACGCATCATGCGCTTCTTGGAGAAGAACACGAACAGACCCATAAAGACAACAGCAAGCATCAGAATGTAAGGCATGGAATCCAGAGTGATACCAGTTGCAATTTCTTGGCCCTTGGTGTTTTTAACAACAACAGCCTTATTGTCATCAGCATCCGCAACGTTCATGGAGAAGTTGTTTCCCTTGTTGTTATTGGTGTTGTCAAAGGTGTAACCATTCATTTTCTCATCATCAGTGTTCTCAACAACAGAAACAGTTACGCCATCAGGAATGTCGGAGAAAGTCTTTGCTCCGCCAATCTCGGAATAGTTCATAGTGCTGGTGTAAGTATAAGAGCCTTCGTTGTTAGTCCACTGCTCAGGAGTTACGATCGTACCGGCAAGAGTCACATTGGTGCCGATAGGTTTGGTAGAGGTCAGGGTTACAGCGATCTCGAACACGTCGTTCTCGTTGGCCATGTTACCCTCAACATCCTTGGCAACGGTGAAAGAACCGGACTTAAAGGTATTTTCAAAAGTCTTTGCCTTTTCACCATTCTCCAGCTTGATGTAGCTGGTAGTATCGGCAATCTTCAGCGCATGGTTAGTGTTGTCATACTCAACCAGAACAATGACATGAACCTCAGCAGTGCTGTAGGTAACGCCGGCAGTGTTGCCAGCAGTTTCCTTGATGGTCCACTCATAAGTACCAGCCACGCTCAGAGAAGGGATGGTAACAGCCAGAGTGCCAGGGTTCAGAGAAGAAACCTGCAGATCGGCAACAGTCAGGTTAGCAGCACCGCGGTCTGGGTTAGTGGTCTGAGCGGTAGAAGTAAAGCTCAGAGTTTCGTTAACGACCACGTTGTTTTCGGAAGTGTAGGTCTTCACGATTTCGTTGAATGTAGTTTCAGCAGTGGCAGTGTAGTTGCCGTTCCAGGTGGATTCACCTTCAACAGCGAAAGCAACGGTGCTCATGCTCAGGACAAGAACCAGAGCCAGAGCAAGAGAAAGAATTTTCTTCATGTGGATAACCTCCTAATTTTATTCATTGATTGTATGTAATGATTTATGACGAGCAAAATCATTGCACCTGACTATCATGGGACTATAAGCCCCGTCTGCGGAGAATGGTAATGACTTTTCCCTGTACATTCTCCATGGGGATCGGGCCGAAATCCCGGCTGTCCTCCGTCTGTGTCCGGTAGTCGCCAAGAACAAATACATGGCCCTCCGGAACTGCATAAGGATAGGTAAGCCCTTCTTTGGCGTAAGTGGGATACAGGATCTCCCCTGCCTGATTGGTTCCATTTACCAGCAGCTTTCCGCTGTCATCCATCGTCACGACATCTGATGCTCTTGCAACGATTCGCCCAATATGGGTTTCGCCGTCCACTGTGTAAACGACCACATCATTCTTGGCATATTCCTGCTGAATCCGAAAGGCAATCACCAAATCGCCATCCTTAACAGCGGGAAACATGGCGTTTCCGCTGACCTGGGTAATCAGGAACACCTGGGTAAACATGACCCAGCCTGCCAGAGCCAGAAACAGAATCCGCAGCAGCAGGCTCCAATAGCCTTGCTGATCCAATGCACGGTTGCGTCGAACGTTGATGATGCTGGAAATTGTTTCTTTCTTCTTAGCCGTAGATGTCATCACCAGCCTCTCCGTGCGCTGGGGAACCACAGCGCTGGGCAAGCAGGGCATCGTACCTTGCTCTTTCGGCAGACAATGCCGCTTCATACAGCGTGTTCAATTCCGCAATTTTCTTCCACACATCCGCTTCATCCACACCACCAAAGAAAGTCTTTTTGAAGCGAACCTGTTTCAGCCACTTTTGGATGCGTTCCTGCTCATGGTTGAGCGGTTCGGCGGTTTCATTGTTCGGTCTGCCACGCACCCGATTTGCTTTTGCAACGTCCTTGTGGGACGTATATTTTCCTGCCATTTTTTCAATCCTCCGATTTAGTCATCATTACGGTTTCTGCGTCTCTTAATCAGCAGAACCGCACCAATAACTACAACTGCCAGAATCAAAATGTAAGGAACGGTTTCCAGGGAAATGCCAGTGTCGATTTGAACAGTCTTGTCGTTGTTGATGACCAGCTTGCCATCCTGTTCCGGCATGGTAAACTTAAAGATGCCATCCCTTTCCGACGTAGCGGTCAATGTAACGGTCGTTCCCGTACCATTGCTCGGGATATAGCCATTGCTCTTCGTAAGGTCTTCCGTCACCGTCACTTCGGCTCCGACGGGCACCCGGAAGGTTCTGCTTTCGCCGCCTTTCAAGGTGAAGGTCTCGGGGTTTTCGCCATAGTGCAGGGTAAAGCTAAATACATCATTGGCGTTATACATATTGCCGGAGACCGTCTTTTGAATGGTCAGTTCCACCGTGTTCAGCTTCCAGATGGCATACAGGGTAGTTACATCCTTGTCGAGTGTAATGCTTCCTTGACCCAACTGGTAAGTAGGCGTCGTTGCGTCCGGATTTTCGTCCCAGCCCAGCAGGGTGTAATTATCCCGTGTGAAATGAGGGGTGGTTCCGTCCATGTTGTCCCAGATGGAAACAACACTGTTTCTTGCCCAGTTCTCGGCCACATCGTCGCCCTCACCGCCGTTGGCGTTATAAATCAGCTTTACGGCATCGGTGGACCACTGTGCCTCGAACTGCATGAGGTTTCGTGTCACCAGCACATAGCGTCCCGGCTGATAGATGGCGCCATTGGGAGCTTTCCAGCCAACAAAAGTCAGATTCGGATCATTCGGGACACTGCCATCTGTCCATACCGCAGTATATTGCGGAAGCTGTACAGATGCCTCATTGATGGCAAAATCACGCTCATCTACGACTTCCTGGGTGGCGTTATCTCCGCCAATGCCCGGCAGATAACTGACCTTACCATTGGTGCCACTCCACTTTGCATAAAGTTTCAGAACACCGTTTCCATCCACATGGTTAGCACCTACGGCAGAGGTGAAGTCAAAGGGAACCAACTGACCATTCTGATACCAATACCATCCAAGGAAGCTATCCTGCACAGCGGAAGGTACCAGTTTGTCGTCAATTTTTCCGCCTTCGGCAAAGCCCTGCCAGGCATAGGGGTCAGCATCGTCCATATAGAGGTAATACTCAGCACGGAACTGATTCGGCTCCCACTTGGCGTAGAGGTTCATATTGGCGGTAATGGAGGAATTCTCGTCGGGCTTATACTCCGTTCCCGGTGTAAACTCAGAGGTGGTGTACCATCCGGCGAAAACGTACCCCGCTTTCGTCATGGTCGTTTCCAGGGATTTCAGCAGGTCAGTATCCTCGTTGTAGATCTTGTCACCATAAAGATACGCTTCGTTCTGAGGATCGGTTGCGCTGTGGGTATCGTCATTTGTCCAGACGTTCAGCGTCAAATTGTTTCGGTCATACAGAAGGACCTGACAGTTATCGCCACTGGATATCTGGTTGGGGAATGTTTCATCAAACTTTGCTTTTAGCGAGCTGCCTGTATTGACAGACAGATTGTCGATGCTCATAGAACTACCATATTGGTCTAGAAGCGTCGGCTTTCTGTTAACCGGAGTACATCCATTCAGAGACTTATAGCCAAAATAGCCCGCCTGGGTATATCCCAACTGGCACGCCTCTTTATATATGGTGTAGTTCTTACCACCATATATAAAATCAACAGTTTCGCCCGGCAAAGTGGTTCTGGCATAGATCAACCAGTCTTTTTTAACAATTTTAAAAACATCTGGAAGCGTACCTGTTCCGACCAGTTTACCATCGACTATTTTCAATCCATTCGTGTTGCTATTACCACCTATAAAGAGATCGGCTTCCAAGGTATACATATTGGATGACTGATCTGTTCCATCGGGACGATCCCACGCATAGAAGGTATTGGTTTGCCTTTTACTAGTGTAAGATGGCGTATTTCCCTCGGAATCCTTGACCCAGGCAACCTGAGGCCAGACGGCGGTGATATCCTCGCCATATTTGGCGGTAAAGGAGTAGGTGAACTTTGAGTTACTGTTCTGCGCGTAGGACACAGCATACTTCGTCCGATTGGCTTCCGAAATCAGGTTCGTATAATCAATCGAAGCAGTTGTGCTATTCTGGTCATAGGCAAAGGTCAGGGTCACCCGTGCCCGGTTATAGTAGACCAGAATCGTGGTGGAGCCATCCGGATTCACCCAACGCTTGTTGGAGGCGGTCTCATACTGGAAATAGGTATCCGAGATATCCGGAATTGTGGCGTTGTAACCGCTTACATCTGTTGTCTGCTTGGCGTAGCCGGTCAGCGCACCCTCCATTGTATCCGCATAGCGCACGGCATGGCTTCCGTTCAGGTTGGTGATGTTGCTGTTCTTTTCAACGGAAACGTAGCTTCCTGCCGGGGCATACACCTTTGCACTCTTGCCCGCAGGGGAATACTCCGCATCGTTGGGATTTTCGTACATATAGACGATGGTCACCGGAACCAAATCTGCATCCCAGAAAGCATAGAGGGTCAGATCCTCGTTGACGGGTGTGGCAAAATCAAATGCCGTGTAGGTGTCCTTATCCGTAGACCAGCCGCGGAAGGTATAGCCCGTACGGGTGGTCTGGCCGCTGGTAGCAGTGTCGCCCTCGGCAATGATCTGGGAGGGCACTGCCGTACCGCCGTTTGCAATGAAGCTGACGTTCACCGATTTGGCGTACCATGCGTACAGGTTCAGTGTTTTACCATTTGCACCCTGGTTAGCTGCATCGCTGATAGGGGTATTAAAATCGAAAGCGTTCAAGTCAGCAACAGGGCTATCGCCCTGCATCGTGGTAGACCAGCCCTTGAATACCTTGCCCACCAGTGTGGGACCCTGGGCAGGTGCTACAGTTTTCCCCGCCATTGCGGAAAGGGTCAGGTGTACGGTCTGACCATCCCGGCTGTAGAAGTTGACATAATATACGCCTTCCGCTTCGGGCTCTACCCACTTTGCATGGAGTGTGGTATCAGCGTTGACCACAGTTTCGGAGGTGAATTCCGTGGTCAATGCTTCATCCGAATACCAGCCGGCGAAGACCTTTACAAACTGTCCGTCCTCACCCTTCCAGACCGGTTCTGGTAAATCAGAAATGGTCTGTCCTCCCGTAACCGTGGCAGAACTTGGAGCAGGCACATCTGCTGCTGCGGCATCATCTCCCACACTAAAGGTCACGGTATATTCCGGCGCAGATACGGTTACTTGGATGGTTTCGGTATGTGTAGTCCAATCAGTATATGTCCTATAAGCTTGAGAAGTATAATAGGTATGTGTAATCGTTGCGGTTCCCGCAGAAACACCGGTGACGGTGGCAGAGGCAGCTTTGTAGTCATCGCCTAAAGTAAAATTAACTTTTGCTACAGCCTCGTTGTCACTTGCCCTGGATTCTTGATGGCCAGAATCCGCTGATGTACCAGTAACATTACTTGTAATGGTTGCGCTTTCGCCGATTTTCAAAGTGACGCTATCTTCGCCACCAATGGCTGCAAGGCTGATACCCGTTTCCGGTTGCAATGCCCTGTTCTCCAATGTATCTGCTGTATCCATTACTTCCGGAATCAGTGGAGTGGTCGTCTCACCGGTAGGTTCCGCTGTGGATTCCGTCACAGGTTCTGTTGTAGAACCCGTTGTTGTTTCCAGTGCTGTATCAGAATTGCCTCCATCAACGGACGTATCCTCCAAATTTGATAGAGCCGTCGGTGTGGGGGCAACGGTAGCTGTAACCTCCGGTTCAACGATAACTTCTTTCGTTGGTTTCTCTGTGGCGATTTCTTCTACTACCGGAGTAGCGTCTGCCTCTAAAGCGATTGCGGATATAGGCATTGCCGCTATCAGGCAGACACAGCATAGTAGCAAGGCAATCAGCCTATGGGATAATCCCTTCGTTTTCCTGCTTCTCTTATTCATCGAAATACCTCCTGCTTTATCCATCAGCACCATTCAAGCGCACATATTTTTATTGTTCCTATATGGCAGCCCCGGGCAAAGAAAATCCTCCAATATCTAATAACAGAGCAAGGACTGCAACCGATCAATTACATTTCTTACTCTGTCCCACCGCACATAATTCATATTATGTCAGGGCTTTTTGATTCCCTAAACGACCAGCCCCAGCCGCTCGATTTTTCTGCGGTGTTCTGTGCCGGTGGTCATAATATAAATGCGGGTCGTGTCAATGCTGCTGTGACCTAAGATGTCAGCCAGCTTCGCAATGTCCTTTTCAATTCCATAAAAAGTGCGGGCAAAGAGCTTACGCAGATTGTGCGGAAATACCTTGCTGGGATTCACCTTGGCTTCCTCACATAACGCTTTCATCTGCGCCCAGATACAGCTTCGATTCAAAGGTTTTCCGTTTCGGGTGAGAAAAATCACGCCGGAACGGATTTTTTCTTTTTTGGCATAGTCCAACAGCAACTTTCTCAACTTACCGGGAATCAGAATGGTTCGGCTCTTGCCCTTGCAATTCACAATGACTTCGCCCTGCTTTACATCCTCTACGGTAAAGAATTTCAGTTCCGAAACACGGATGCCGGTGCCGCAGATCGTCTGCATGACCAGTTGCAGCTGGGGCTTATTCTTCGCCGCTTCCAACAGGCGCATATACTCTGCCTTGGTCAGTTCCTTTTCCTCGGCACAGTAAACCTGCTTTTGCTGCTTGATGGCTTTAACCTTGCAGTCAGACCAACCAAGAAAATCCAGCAGACTGTTCAGACTTGCCAGCATAGAGTTAATGGAGCGCACCGCATACTCTTTGATCTGCAACTCTTTCTTATAAGCCATCACCACCTCTTTAGTGACAATTTCATCACCAACATAAACGACAAAAGCACGAGCATCCCGGAGATACTTCTCCACGGTTGCCGTGCTTTTTTCTTCCCGGATCAAATATTGGTGATATGACACCATTTGGGTATTTGTAATTTTTCTTTCTTCCATTTTGGTTTCCTCCTGAGATTTACAATCAAATTTGTTCAGTATCCATATTGTACCCAATCTTCAAACAAATTTGCCGCAAGACACAGCAGGAAAAGCACATGTCTATTGCATATCGTTTCTAATCCGATACGCAATTTTATTATAGTGTAATATTTCCGCTATTGCAATTCAAATTGCGGATTGATTCCGACAGAATTTCTTTCCTGATGGATACAATATAATAAAAAGGCGGTGATTCTATGTATGATTCTGATTTTGCTCTAAGATTGGCACAGCTTAGAGCAAAAAAGGGCGTGTCTGCCCGTGATATGAGCCTGTCCCTTGGTCAAAATGCTGGTTACATCAATAATATAGAGAGCGGCAAAGCGCTCCCATCTATGGGAACCTTCTTTTATATATGTGAGTATCTGAACATTACACCAAGTGCCTTTTTTGATACAGACACCTCAAACCCTGAAAAGCTGGACAACCTGATACAAAAATTGAAAATGCTGAACGACGCCCAGCTCGACTCCATTTCTACACTGATTGATGGAATTGTCGGTAAAAAATAATTTATAAAAGGAAAGTGGCCTGACACAGCTTTTTAGCTATGCCAAGCCACCTTTACATAGTATGTACTGCTGCCTTTAATCAGCATAGAAATTTTAATAAAAACCGTCCGTAGAATTTTACCCACGGACGGTACGTTAATCAACTATCTAAAGGCTTATACTCAGTTACAGTTTTCAAATAATTTTCCGGATCACCGTTCAAGATAAGATCTGCATACCCAATCGGGTCATTATAGATTAGATAGTCCAGTTCTGACCGTTCATACATATTGTCTGCAACTTCGTTCTCAACGGCAATCGTGTCAATCGCAATCATACTTCCATCGCTGAATTTCAGTTCCACACAGCAGTTGTCCATATTGTAGGTGCAAGATAATAAGGTACTCATGATATATCCTCCATAATTCGCATTAAAAAATGAAAATCCCGTCTGACTTCCTGTTAGAAATCAGACGGGATTTGTCCGTATGCACCCCGGAAACCGTCAGCCAACAGTTGATAAGTAAATTAGTTCCTTATCACTATTAAGCCTTGATTTTCCGGGGTTTTTGAACCATTTTGATATAGTCTGCGCAGTCGATCAGCGCTTGCTGAACTGAGGTGCGCGACGGGCTGCTTTGAGACCGTACTGAAATTCTTTGATTGCCGTTTTCCCTTGATATTCCGGGCTTTTTTGCCCTTTCACTTCTCGGTTGTCCTATTCCTTAACCATAAAAATAGGTGCTTTTTACTCTTCCATTTCAAGCTCCAGTCTCTGAAGAATGTCTCTCACAATACCATCATCCTCAAGCAGAGTAATTCCAAAACACTTTTTCCCGGCATCTTTTAAGGAAGCTCCTATATGGTAAGCATTTTTCTTATCCAGGATTAAAAAGCGATCATGAAACACTTTCGTGTACCGCACTTCCAGCGAAGGATACTGGCTATTGAAATTATCAACATCTCCTTGCGATAATTTGGTTCTTTTCAATGTGTACATCACAACCGATACATTCTCATTCTTTTTTGCGAGAAGATTTAGAGTTCCTACATCCACATAGCCATCGATTAAAACGATTTCCTTTTCAGCTTTTTGAATCAGATTAACAATCAGGCTAAAGGCATCATATATCTGGCCGTCAAAAAACACTTTCTGCTTTGATTCCTCATGGTCAGATATATATTCAAATATCTGATCCAATTTTTCATCCGTTTGCTTTTGATATTCCAGTTGTTTTAATTCCACATTACTGATGCGTTCAAAAAGCAGGGCATTATTTGCAATAAATCGCCTCATTTCCACAAATGCGCGCATAATGCCAATACTTACCTTAATCGCTACTTCGCTATGTAGCACACTCGCCAACATAGAGATTCCCTGCTCTGTAAATACATAAGGAAGTGTCCTACGACCACCATAATTATTTTCGTCCTGCGCAAAACTTGAAATGCCAGTTTGGCATCTCAAGTTTTGATATTCCTCTTTCGTGAGCTGAAAACGAAAATCTTCTGGAAATCTACTAATATTTCTTTTTACCGCTCTATTCAATGCGCCTGTCTCGACCTGATAAAGAACGGCAAGATCACTATCCAGCATGACCTGCTTGTCTCTAATAACATAAATCATTTTTTCAATCGACGGTTGAACAATTTCAACTAAATCATTTGTAATACCATCCGTCTTTTTTGCTTCTGGTGTAATTTCTGTCATAAATTCTCCCTACAACAACTTGAGATGCCAAACTGGCATTTCAAGTTTAGTAATTTATTATCTATCCTTTGCCAATGCTCGATTTACCACATCAAATAACTCCTCAGGTTTATTGTACTTTACCCTTGCATAGATGTCCATAGTTGTTTTACTGTTTTCATGTCCTGCAAGGTACTGAACCGTCTTAGGGTCCACCCCTGCATAGAGAAGATTGGTAATGTAAGTGTGCCGCAGCTGATGTGGTGTCACATCAAAATCTATCGTATATCTGATTTTGGGTTGATTCTTCTGTGTCATGCCCAGCGTTGGAGTAACCGTATATTTGATACTCTCCCCATTTACATACTTATAGTAGTTCCGGGGCTTAGTGGAACGGACAACTACATACTGCCATACCCTTTGAAACTGTGAATATGCAAGCGGCTCTCCCTTGCTGTCAGCAATCACATAATCTGATATGGAATTTTCTTTCGCTTCTCTCAGACAATCTACCAAACACTTCGGTATCGGAATATCTCTTTTTGCTGCCGGAGTCTTTAGCACCGTGGAAACCACGGGTCTGTTATGCTCTGACCTCCATGCTCTCCGCACGGATATATACGGAGTAGGTGCGTCCAGGAATACACAATCCCATTGCAGTCCAAGTGCCTCCTCCCGGCGAAGCCCGGAATACAAGCAAATCATAATGAACAAATAGGGAGGCAGCCCCTTGACTGTATCCAACAACACCTCAACCTGCTGGTCGGTTAATGCGTCTTTCTTCTTCGTTGGCTTTCCGCCCTTTGCGGATATTCCTACACAGGGATTATAGGTAATCAACTCACTGCGCTCTGCTGAGTAAAAAATACATTTGATGAGCATATTTACCGTATTGTATAACCCCTCCGATTTTTTGGTCAGCGGCACAAGTGCCAGACGAATATCATCTGCGGTCACTTCCTCCATATACATATCACCCAAAGGTTTAATGATATAATTCCTCATGTCAGAGGTATATCCTTTCATCGTAGCTGAAGATACCTTTGCTGATTGCATCAGAAGCCATTTCTCACAATATTCAGCAACCGTCGGATGCTTCCGGCGGAAAAGGATCTCCTCGACCTGCTTCTTTGCTGCCAGCTGTTTTTCATACAGTTCTTCACAAGTGGTCGCATACAAGCTGACCTGCTTACCATCCGCATCCTGAATCCGTGTTCTGTAATATAGGATTCCTTTTCTCGTAACAGCTCCGTACTGCGGAACACTTTTATTTTTCTTTGCCATATAGATTTTCCTTTCTTGATAATGAGCGTTTACAACTTACACCCTCGTTTTATCAGAAAGCATGAGTTTAATCAAAGATACGGATTGGGGAAAACAAAGAGCGAGACATCCTTGCCTCGCTCTTACTGCTTATGATATTTCATTACTTCTGTGCTTTAGGATTGAACACCATCCCACTGAGCAAATGCGCCGCCCATACTTTTGACCAGCTCGTCCGGTCGATTGTATTTGACCTTTGCATAGATGTCCATTGTAATCTTGCTGCTCTCATGGCCTGCCAGATATTGAACCGTTTTGGGGTCTACCGATGAATGGATCAGGTTCGTGATATATGTATGCCGCAGCTGATGGGGTGTTACCTCAAAGTCCAGGCTGTAAACCACTTTCCCATTGTGAGCGGCCCTTTCCCCCAGAACAGGTGTAACCGTATGCTGCACACGCTTTCCATCTTCATATCGGTAATATACCCGCTCCTTTGTTGTTCTGGTAACGATATACTGCCAGAGCCGCTTAAACTGCGTGTAAGACAGCGGATCACCATCACGATTTGGAACAACATACTCCGAAGCGGAATTTGCCTTTGCTTCTCTCAGGCAGTCTGCCAAGCAGATGGGGAGAGGAATGTTTCTCTCCGCCGCCTTTGTTTTCAATTCATCAAGAATGACCGGTCGGTTGCTTTCTGTGTGCCATGCCCTTCGTACTGTCAGGTATGGTGTATCCGTATCCAGATATACAGAATCCCATTGCAGGGCGAGGATTTCTTCTCTCCGCAATCCTGCATACAGACCAAGCATCACAAATACATACGGCGGAAGCCCTTGAATAGCATCCAATAAGCGGGCTGCCTGCTCATCTGTCAGAGCTTCTTTTTCTTTCTGCGGAACGCCTCCACCTTTTGAGGTCAGATAGACCGTTGGGTTATTTTCGATGATCCGGCTTTCCTTTGCTGCCCGGAAAATAGATTTGTAAAGGACAACCACGGACTTATAAACCGAAGCCGATTTTTTGGAAACAGGAACGAGGGCAAGCTGGATGTCATCCAAAGTCACATCCGCCATCCGCATATCTCCCAATTCTTTGATAATGTGCCTTCTGACTTTAGATGTATAGTCGGTCATTGTAGTAGCTCGTACATGAACCGACTGCATCAGCAGCCATTTCTCACAGTATTCTGCAACGGTGGGAGACTTTCGACAAAATGTATCATTGTCGATCTGCTCCAACGCATTTAATTCCTTATCATATAATTCTTCAGGTGTCCTTGCATAAAGGGCCACCAATTTTCCATCTGCATCCTGAACTCTTGTCCTGTAATAGTCAAGACCGTTCAGCGTAACTGTACCGTATTGTGGAATCGCTCGTTTTCTATTTGCCAATTCCTCCACCTCCTAAAAAAGATCTCCAGCGCTGTACCTTTGTTTTATCAAACATCTCTGATTCCATCAAGGATACGGACTGGCTCATGATCTTCCGCTTCGAGGCTTACGGTAAGTTGTGCTTCTCTCAACAGGCTTTGCCCTGTGCGTACATTTTGCGATATACTCCTGGAGACCCGCCGCAGTAAAATACACACAGCCATTCTGAACATACTGCACATAAGAGATCAGGCCGTTGTTACGGGCGGCATCCAGCGTTGCGATGCTGATTCCTAAGATTTCAGCAGCTTCTTTTCGTGTAATGAGTTTTTCCATAGACCATATTCCCTCCAATCTGTCAAGGTTATCATCGTGCTTTCAAAATCACATGAATACGCTGGCAGCCGAAACTGCCAGCGCATGGTATCTGATTTTGAATAGAAAACGACCAACAAATAAAGTAATCGCTTCCTATTTTAATATGACTCAATTCTCGTCACATTTGCCACGCAACCCTGACGCTGGGAACATAGCAGGTCTCCGCTGGCGCGGTTGTCATAACTCCGCAGCGTCGTTTTACTCGTGCGCCGCAGGGTTCCCCCCAAGTCTTTAGGAGGCCGTGAGGAAGTATCTTTAAGCCCCCGTGCAGTCCTCGCGCCGGATCTGCCACCATCCGTTTTGTGAAATCGTAGATCGCTCCGAAACAGCTCTGTTCATCACCTCTCTGGCTGCTCCATCTTCGCGGCGTTCCACACTCGCTCGTACACGGGTTATGTACCTGTTATGCTGTCTATGAAATTGTCAAAGTGCTGTTGAAGGGGGGAAAACTTGTCCTTCTTATTAACTCTGACAAAAAGAGCAAAAAACGAGCGCACCAAACGAAACTTTTTCAAAAATACTTTGCCAGCTGCTTCAGACCACGCCGGATGCTGTCACGGATACGGCTTGGGTCTACACCTTCCGCTACTGCTATCTCGCTCACACGCATACCCAGGTAATACCGGGCATAGATTCGCTTAGCCTGCTTTTCCGGCAGAGCCATCACAGCGGCATAAAGCTGTTCCCGTAGCTGCATTTCCTCCAGAAGCATTTCTGGTGTCTGGGGCTTCATCAGAATCGCATTTTCAATGCCGTTGTCACAGTCCAGGGAGTAGTACGCCTTATAGCGATACATCCTCCGGTCATAAGCAGCTTCCGCACGCTCAGCGGCACGGATTGTCTCCAGCACATCTTCTGTTACCTCTACAAAGTGATCGGTTTTATAAACATCGGGATACAATTCCCGGAGATTGACTTTCTTCATTATGTACCTCCATTTCGATTCACGGGCGATTAACGGGTGAATCGAAAGAAGGCGGGGATCGGCAGCGACATACTTCGGGAGCTTTCCCGAAAAATCGACAATAAAAAGCGCCAGCTTCTCGCAATAGGAAACTGGCGCAACAAGTAAATCCATAATTATATCGATTTATACCGAATGATAATGCCGATATTGTAGTATAATGCCTCGGTGGAGGGAAGATTCTTTTTTTAACTGATATAATTTATGGTTATTGTAATCCACTGATGCAAACATGACGGCATTCTCCTTATATGCCGCTCCTGCTGATTACATAAGGGTTATCGCGTTTCTATTTTAACCAAAGAAATAGCGGCTCTGAATTTCTCAAAGCCGCTTTAGAATACTACATTTTCATGCCATCTATCTTTCGATGGCTTTTTACCAACATATCAAGATGTGGTTACTTTTTAATGCAGATTACTTTTATCCAATAAAAATTACAATGCCTCCAATTTTGCAAGTAGATAGTTTAAGGAACTATCATAAAAAACAAAATCATCAATCAAACCGGCATTTTTTGTTTCTACGACCTGACTGCATACAGTGGACTGTTCCGGCCTGACCAGAAGCAGAATCTTTATATCCTGCCTCTCCTGCCGAATGGATTGGCAGATTTTAACTGACTGCCCCATATCTTCCTGATCCACAATATCCAATATCACCACATCGGCATGGAAAATATTAACTCCCACAATAGCCTGTGAATAATGGAGCTGTGTTGCCCACAGAAAGTCAAATTCCAGTTTTGATTGAATGGCCGTCGATAGTCCCTGCCCGAGCATCTTATTGGATGATATAAATAGAACTGTTTTCATGAGCGGCCCTCTCTAATCAATTCATACAACACATACAAATAGTTTTCTGTTCGTCCCCAATGGAAATTCTATCCGCTATGATCCAAATCCTCCGCAGTTTCTCTGCCCGGCTTACGCCCAAGGATCAGCGGACTTGGGCGTGCGGACGCCAGTGAGCAGATATTGCTCCCAAAGGAACCATTTCCCATCTCTGCCTCGCTGGCGGAGTTTGATGGGGCGAGGGCTGTCTGCACCACCGCAGGGGATGAACAGTTTCATATAGCCCTGCTCCTCACCGGAAACATGGTTGCTTTCCACCCGGATGGTATAGGGCTGGGTGGGGGTGTAATTATTGTCTGGGGAGGAACCTGCAAAATAGGTGAACGGAAGATAGGTCTTACCGTCACGGAAGCGATCGTTTAAGAAAGAGACCTCCTGTCCATTCAAAGGACGGGATCCCCGCAGCCAATTCAGCATATCCGTGCCGATCTGCCGGTCAGCGGCATAGGCACACAGGGCCAGGACGGTCAGTGCCGCCGTCTGAAAAGGGGTGTCTAGAGCCGCCTCTGGTAGGGCCTGCATCTCGGCAAGGCTCTCAGGGAGGGCCGCGAAGGTAAAGGTCTCCCGTTCGTTTCCAATGGCTGTGGCTGCCGTCACTGCGGCATTCACAGCGGACTGTTTTAGTCTGTCAAAAATACTCATACAAATACTCCTTTCACGCCCACTCTAGTACGCCTGATGCTCTCTCAGCCATAGGATTGTGCCAGATCCATACAGGTCATGTCCTCGCCGAAAAAGGGCGGGCACACACCAGTTTCACGATCCTGCTGGATGTGTAGAGAATCGCCAGAGGGATCGAGCAGCACCGGGAAGCTGCCGCTCATGCGGGTGCACGCGCCGTCAGAGAGGTCCAGATGCAGGCAGTCGCCCTCCATACGCCAGATGCCGGAATACGAGTACGCATACTCCTGCCCATCCTCCGGCTGATGGTAGAGATTGATGCGTCCGGAGTAATCCGGATCGCTGTCACCCCAGCCGAACTCCATGTACCAGTGCTCGCAGGTCCAATTTGTGTAAGCCAGCCCCCAGTCTGTGGGCGGTAGCCACCAGTCGTCCCCGGACGGCTCCCAGTCCTCGGGGTAGTCCAGCCCGGTCACATAGCCCCAGATGCCGAAATCCATCAGCATGGGGATATAGTCCTCCCCGGTGGGCACGATGGGAATGCCGTATTCATCGGTCAGAGGGAGCCACTTCACCTCCACGCCATTGTTTGTCACAAGGACGATCTCCGTGTCCGGTTCATCACGCCATTGCTCATAATTGACGAATATCAATACAGGCTGGGCACACTCCTCCCGGTAGAGCACCTCACCCGGTACAGGCCAAACGCCGTTACCGAGAGATTCCCAGGTGACATGGTTCACGGCAAGGCTGGTATTCTCA
>SFGN01000216.1 GCA_004556565.1 Lachnospiraceae bacterium
GAGCACCGACTTTATTTGTATCGCACCCAAATCGGATTTTAGTGCAAAATCTCCTTTATAACTGTCATTTACAATAAGTGGTGCCGCAGTTCCAGTCCAGCCTATTTTTATTTTTTGGTCAATATTATTGTTGATAACACGATTCCCTAAATCACTATTTAGCTGAGTAACGGCCTGATTAACACTATACAGCGAGGCCATACTGGCTATCTTATTGGGATCATTCACAATCTGGCTCACCACCGCCGCCGCTATCTTCTCGATGGCGTCACTGTTGCCCTTGATACCATCTTCCAGATGCGTGAGCCTGGCCGCAGACAGCGGCGTGCTGGTATCCGGTTTGTTTTTCCATGCCTGCTTTACGTAGGCCACAAAATTACTTATTGTCATTCTGACATTCCTCCTTCTATTGGGTATACATTGGTCCCAGGGAATATCTCCTCCTGCGGGAAGAGTCCGAACAAATCTTCTCCGGGATATAAATCAAGCGCCGGATATAAATCCGCCGCAGGGAATAAGGTATATATCTCAACCTCTATCTTAAATTGTGCCTTCGTTGTCACTGGATTTGGTGTAATCTTGACTGACTGTATATACAATTCTGCCATCACACCACCGCCAATTCCAGTTGCTCCACCAGCACCTCGTCATTGATCTCATAGGTAACTCTAAGTATATAAGACGTTTTACCGGGCGGGGCCTCGATATATGCATCAATAATATGTTCATCTATCTCGCATTCCCCGGAAGCTTCCAGGGTATTTCCTCGCAACAGCTCCCATGATGCGGACTTTATACGAAATGGTGCGTCCTGTGCTGCATGGATTTTTAAACGGACGTGGCGGTGTTCTCCAATATCAAATATAATTTTCTGCATATTTACCCCCCCCCACTCTGGCAACACGGTTCTAACAGCTCCGCGGAAAATAATGCCGGGAGCACATCAGCGTGGTATATGCTGTCAAGGAGCTCGGCAAAATACGGGATCGGAAGTACTTGCACGCACAGCCCGGAGGAATCAACACAGAACAGCATCTTAGCCATATAAGACTGATTCCCTGCGCCGTCCTCCGCTATTATCTCCACCACATATTCCCCGTCCTGGTCCAGGGGGACCGGGACTTGCCATATGTCCCCCTGTGTCTGCTCCATAACCACCTCTGCACCATCTACGCGGCCAAATACTCGCGCTACTGCCATGGTATCGCCTCCTTAGTCTGTGACCTCCACACTGATCACGTAGGTCTTACCAGCATCAACCGGATTTGGTGTGAGCGTTACGGCCCTGATCGTCGGCGCCACGGTATCGAGAGTTACTGTCCTGACCACCGTCGTAGACTTGCCCGCGCTGTCCGTTGCCACAACCGTGATTGTGTTGCTTCCGGCAGCCAGTGTCAACGCCTTGCTGAACGATCCATCTGCACCAACCGGAACCACCTCTGCTGTGCCGCTGTTAAGTTTAACTGTCACAGTAACCGGGCTTGAGGTGATATCATTGGTTGTACCTGTTACGGTGCAGGCGGCCTTATTGGTGATCAGACCATTAACCGGAGCCGTCACGTTAAGAGTCGGCGGTACGGTATCAATCTTAAATGTTACGCTCTTCTGCGTCGCGGCATTTCCATCGTTGTCAGCTGCGTCAACCTTAATGGTATGGCCGCCGTCAGCCAGGGCCGCCGTCGGTGTATAAGTACAATCGTATCCGCCCGTAATCGGTGTCTTTACAATCCCTGCGGTAACAGCCGCCCCTGTATCAATCGTAATTTTGATACTGTCAGGATTAACACCAGAGTCATTATCCGTAACTTTCCAGCGGATCGCCGGCTTATTATTGACGATCAGTGCACTGGCTGTCGGATATGTAATTAGGATAACCGGAGCCACTTTCTCCTTAACGCGGAGACGCAGGCTGCCGCCCAGTGTCACATCTGTATCGTTCTTTGTAGTCGCATTCCCGGCCTCATCTGTGGCCTTGGCCGGCGCTGTAATTGTGGCCTCATATTTCTTCGAGGTACTGTTATAGGTCAGTGTGGTTGTAACACCGTTAATTACGGCCTGTACTGTCTTAACTGCCATAGTTTCCTCCTATTCAAATTTTACCATTTTAATTTTCGAAGTTACCGCAGGTGAAATAAACAGTAAATAGAGATACGCAGTTCCGCTCACACTGCTTAGATTAAGAGTATAATCTCCCCCAGTTCCTGATGTATTCATTCCGGCTACTTTATCTCCCAGGTTAGGGTTTCTTTTCAGGCTGCTGGATTTTTCGTTATCAAAAATATAATCTGTTACCTTATTCCGGAATAATTCGATGTTATCAAGTGCCGATCCGCTGTATTCCAATCTTACAATCAACCTGTTTAAATTTGTCAGGTCTATGGGTTCATTGAATACAACCGCTGTATAATATGTATTATTCCGTACATAAACTTTTATATGATCTCGCTCTAATGATACAGCCCCTACATTATCCCATAACAAATGTTTAAAAGCGGTAATACTCTGTATTCCATTAAACGCGCCATAATAGTATGGTACTTTCGGATCCTTGTTTACATATCCCTCCCAGGTTCCAGGTCCTACACCGCCGACGTACTGCCCTTTTTTTATTACTGATGTGGAAAGATTTTTCACTGCCCGAATTGTAATATCTCCAGTCATGTACTTACCCGCTGTTGGGATTGTGATCATACGAGCGCCTGGTCCGATACTCTGAGCCGCCATAGTTTCGATAGTTTGCTTCACTTTCCCCCCGGTATAATTTCCAGGCGGAAGCTTCTGTACGCCATTAATCGGCAGGGCATATTCAGGACTACCGCGCTGTACGATTTTTCCCACCTGCGGCTCCTCGCTTCCGGTACCTATAAATTTCTCGGCAGCCAATACATCCCCCGGGTCTGCCGTCAACTCTGATATATTAGGGCCTCCCCCCACTTTTCTAATAGGTAGTATCATTCTGATTGCCCTCCATATTAATCGAAAAATCCCTGACATGTTCCAGTAACAGCTCCTTCACCTTCGCCAACTACTTCTCCAAATTTGATGTTCTCGGCTGTAAGGTTTTCCACAGCGTAAACAATTATATCGCCGGTCATGTACTTGCCTGCGCATTGAATTACTACCGGTCCGGCACCAGGTGTTACAATCTGTCCGTCCATGGTATCAATCTCCTGATCCACTGTGTCCTCAGCATTGTGGATCCCAGCTGGTATGTTATACGTACCATTGATCGGCAGCTTATAGCTTGTTGCATTTTTCTCCTCCAGGTTCCCGGTTCGGATGTCCGAGGATCCCCGACCGATAAATTTTTTCCCTTTGCGGACCAGATTTTCCACTGCGGTAAGCCCGCTGAAATCCACGCTTTGTCCCCGGAAAAATAATGGTAATATTGCCATGGCCTACACTCCTTTCAGCCCCAGGCGCAGGGCAATTACAGGCTTCTTAAATCTACAGGTTACTTTCACCTTGCTGTCCAGCGTCTCAATTGTTGTTATCATATTGGCGCTCTTGTCAATCTGGGCCTGCAATGCCTCAGTGAGATTGTCTGGATACACCAGCCCCGGTACAGGTCTGTCGCTTGCCAGCATACCTGGCACAGATACCGTCTGAATGTAAGGAGCCGTCGCAGACCAACCAGATACTGGAAGATTAATTTCAACATACCGGTTCGCCCGGCTGATCCCCTCCGCATACTCCTCGTATAATTCATTTACAGCAGCATTTGTTTCGTTGATATCGTCCGCCGAAAAAATGTCTCCCTCTTCGGCGTATATCGTTATATCATCAAGATTAACCGTATCCGCTGAGACATTGGTGACTCGGTACAGGCGCTTCCCTGTATATTTGTCATTCTTATAATTTGTTCGTAGTTTCTTCAAAGGCTCACACTCCTGTTTCCGATACCGCGGCAGCCAAGTTTAAATTCCAGATGTGGTATGCTGGGTATTAAATTCTCAACCAATATTCCAATATCATAAATGATCTTTTCAATAAAATTTGCCTGATAGATAGACGTGTATGTGATTTTTTCTGGTGTCTGCGGTGTACTGGCTGGCGTATAAAAAGCTGATCGGATCGCAATAAGGTTTCCCCTGATTCGAGCCATTTCGCTATCTGTACGGCGGTCCTCTGGCTGCCATATGGCACCTTCCATGATTGTGTTACGGTACCCATAACAATTCAGCATATGCGACACCCATTTAATAGCGTCCTCAACGCGGTTAAGGTCCTGATAATCTATATACGCCTTGTCAGTCATAGCATCTATGTCAGCCTGTACGCGGTCAAATATTAAGCTGTCCATAATATCACTCATGGATCGTCACCTCCGCCCTGATTGCACGGGCA
Source organism: Lachnospiraceae bacterium (assembly GCA_004556565.1). GTDB lineage: Bacteria > Bacillota > Clostridia > Lachnospirales > Lachnospiraceae > Schaedlerella. The sequence continues at coordinate 4,348 of SFGN01000216.1, forward strand.
ATCCCACTATAATTAATCCGCTCAATAGTTCCTGTCTTCACACCGTCGTAATCCGTATCTATCTCTACAACCTGGCCGATTACCTTGTCATCTAAGATCGCCTCACAAGTTACATTCTCAGCACGCTGATAGTACTCATATACTCGGTCAAGTACCTGCTGTGCATTATCTTTGTTGATCAGCGTGGCTTCCTTAACTTCTTTGATATTTTTATTAAAGAAAATATTCGGGTTCTCCCGAGAGATCATAAACGTATAATGATGATACTTTTTCCCGGTGAGCACTACAGCTCCGCCAGTCCCTTTGATGATGGCGTAATTATCACCAGACTGC
>SFGN01000217.1 GCA_004556565.1 Lachnospiraceae bacterium
GCTGGAGTTTATCATTCCTCGCTTGATTCGGATGCTGATGGAGAAGCAGTCACTGACAGAAAAGGAAGCTCTGACACAACTGTATAGTTCCGAACTGTATCGTCAGTTGGAGCGTGAAGAGACGAAGCTTTGGCATTTGAGTGTTCCCACATTATATGATTTATGGGTGGAAGAAAAAGAAACCGGCCATATCACTTATCCAGAGGAGGCTTAAGTTTGAAACAAAACGAGAATAGCCACCACATAAAAAAGGGTATACAAACCAAGCCCTCGTGAGAGAGCTTGAAAATAGTATAAAGATTACCGGGGTCTAAGTTGGAGCGGGAATATTTACCTCGTCAGTAAAGATGTATCCCCGCTTTCGCAGCAGAGCTAAGCCTTGCGCTTTGGTAATCACAACAGAATGCTCGGTTATTTTGTCAGCAAGATAACCCTCAGCAGAATAAGGCTCCAATTTGGAAAGGACATTCCAGATAGCGGTCAGGAGCATCCTACACACAGCAATGATCGCCTTTTTGTGACCACGGCGAGCTTTGATTCTGCGATACCGTTCCTTGCATTCGGGATATTTGTCGGATTTGATGATGGCGTTCGCAATCTGCACTAAAAGAGGCTTGAGATAGTAACCGGCGCGGGAGATGCGAGTGGACTTCACCTTTTTGTTGCTCCGGTCATTTCTGGGGCAGCAGCCCGCCCAAGAAACCAGATGTTTTGCAGAGGGGAAGACCGACATATCCACACCGATTTCGGAGATGAGCGCAATAGCCGTCATCGGAGCACCGGAGAAACCGGGGACGGTACGAATCAGCTCCAGCTGGCAGAGATAAGGGTCTGCGAGCCGAAGGATTTCGGTTTCAATATGTTCTCTGTGTTCGCAGAGTTGGTCGATGTGCTGCAAGCACTCTTTGAGTTTCGCAGCCTGTTCTCGGGATATCGCCCCGTCAACAGCAGCCTGTACCTCATCAACAGAGTGCTTGCACCGTCGATCAACGAACGGAGAAACGTCAAAATGCTCACCGGGATGATCCAAAATATGCTGAATGATGGAACGTGAGGATTTTCAAACACGTCGGAAAACACATCATCCAGCTTGAGATTGGAAACGGTAAGACAGTTTTGCGCGCGGTTCTTTTCACCGGTCAGCATATTGGTGAGTTTCAAGCGATACCGCATCAGGTCGCGAAGCTGGCGAATATCAGGCGGTGGAATAAAGCTGGGCTTGACCATACCGCACATATACAGGTCACAGATCCACTTGGCATCCTTGCGGTCTGTTTTGTTGCCTTTCTGCGGTTTGGTGTATTTGGGGTGTGCCAAAGTGACCCAACAGGTCTTTTCGAGAATATTGAATACAGGAATCCAATACTTGCCTGTAGATTCCATACAGACATCGGAACAGGAGTATTTCGCAAGCCATTCAGCCAAACCCTGTAATCCCTTGGAAAACGAAGAAAAGCGAGCCTGCTTGTACTCAGTCCGTCCATTGGAATCCGTAATTCCGATACAGGCATATATCCAGGTCTTGTGGACATCCAGTCCACAGCAGTTTTTGCGAAGAATCTTAAATGCCATATCATCCCTCCAAACGCATATTAGGAGAGGTTCGGCAGGGACTGGCCACCCGGCAAAATCGAGTCGATTTGAAAGAGATAAGTTTACGGGCTACTTTGATGCGCCAATCGTTGATGCCTTAACGGATGACCGAACCATATAAAAATGCGGGGTTGCCGCTATACAGCCCCGCCACTCACCTCCACGGTTTGTGTAGTATACCAATCTCTCCCGTGGATAGTATAGCAAATATTTATTTTTCGCGAAAGCACCCGTGTTTCATAACCCCGTCGGTGCCTTTCGCAGAAAGGCGGAATATAAATATGGATGAGAAAACCAATTTCATTGTATATTGCATTGAGGAATATAAAAACGCGAAAGGGATGAATGGGAAAAGCGTGATTGATCTGTTCAACCGCTATCGTGTGATTGATTATATCCGCGATTATTATGAAGCATTGCACACCACTGGTAGACAATATATCGTGGACGACATAAGTATGTATATTGAAGCCCGGCAGCCTTCCATGGCATAAAATTTTGCTTGGGCTTTAGGTTGAATAAGAGAGGAACAACGATGGACGATAGCATTTTTAATGGAATGAAAATACCGCAGCTTGATATATCTTACACGTCAGGACTTGCATCAAGCGTTCAGGCTCAGATAGATGAAAATATAAAAAGAACGCAAGAAATTGGTGCAGAGGCATATCAAAATCGGCAGAGGATGCAACATGCAATGGAACAAACAGCCGCTAATACTGCAGAGACAAATAGTCAATTACAGCAAGTGGTAAAAAACCAAAACGAATATATAGAGCTGTTGAAGCAGCAGGTATCTATACAAAAGCAACAGCTTGATTTTGACGAGCAGCAGTTGGATATTCTCAAAAATATTTTCGCATCAGAAGAAGATGGGGTGGCAGTTGAAAAAGAGCTTATGAAGCTTATACAAGGACAGATTGATTCCAGCCATCCGTTGTGGGATTATGTAAAGGACAAAGGTGGAGATCTTGCAGTTGCTGGTATTACTGCAGGTGCGCCTGTTCTATATAATGTGATTAAATTGTTTTTAGCATCTAAAGGTATACAATTGCCTTGATGAAGCAAGTATTGTTGAATGACGGTGAAGAGTGATTTATTACACAGCCGGAAGATTTCATTCCAGAGATCTTCCGGCTATTTTCATGTTAGAACGAAAACTCGTGTACCTAAATCATAGTACTTATAGTACACGAACGGAGCCATTTCTCTGTTAGTGTTCATACAAAACTCGTGTAGTGTCCACATAGTAGT
>SFGN01000218.1 GCA_004556565.1 Lachnospiraceae bacterium
CCATCCGGAAGATTCACATCACAAATGGTAACATCCACATTATGATCACTTGCAATTCTTTTCGCTTTTTTCACTGATTCTGCTGAAAAAACCTCATATCCGGATTTTTTCAGTGAGAATGTAATTCCACGATTTAAATTTTCATCGTCTTCAACCACAAGTATACCTGGCATAGCATATGCACCTCTCTTTGTTAACTATTTCTCATCTTCGTTAAGTCCTAGTTCATTACCTCTGTCAATTTCGATTGAACAAAATCGCTGCGCGATGGCCTGCCAAGGCTGTGGCACAGTTTTCTATTCCTAAATTAAAAAGCAGTGGAAACCAAGTCCTAATAGTAGTATTGTTAAGTCACCACAACCAACAATCAAACAGGATCGACATTACCACTGCCTATGAAAAGATTAACACCCAACCGTTCTTTTAGCAAGCGGTTTTATTATTCCAATGCACCTCCATGAAAGCAGTGATACCCGAAATTACTGACTTTACATGGAGGATTTATTATGTACGAGAAATATTTTGAACAACTAAAAGAAGAATGTCTGATTCGCAACCGCTCTTCTAGAACTGCAGAAACTTATATATCAAATATCACTTCATTTATGAAATGGACTGGTAATAAACCTATGGAAGAACTCTGCCTTCAGGATGCCAGAGAGTTTATTCTTTTCAAAAGAAAAAGTGGCGTCTCGGCAACTACATGTAACTTTTACAATTCTTCCATTGCATTTCTATATAAACATGTACTTCATATATCTTGGGATCAGGATGTTGTTCCCAGAATGCGAATTGATGCACGTCTTCCAGAAGTCCTTTCACTTAATGAAGTGGAAACGCTAATTGATACTGCTTCACATATTCGAAACAAAGCTATCATTGCATTACTCTATTCATCAGGACTTAGAGTTGGGGAACTGGTAAAGCTTAGGGCTGAAGATATATACATGAGCAGAATGCAGGTTTATGTACCCCAAAGCAAAAATCATCGTGACCGTTGGACAATACTTTCAAATCGGGCACTTGAGCTTTTAAAGGAGTATTGGAGAAGTTACCCTGTTAAAAGAGACCATCTGTTTGTTTCTTTGGATGAACCGCATGAACCGCTAAAAGTAAGTGGTGTCGAGATTATGCTTCGAGCTGTTGGAAAAGATGCAGGATTAAGTGTGCACCCTCACACTCTACGCCATTCCTTTGCAAGTCACATGATTGAACAGGGCGTTCCAATTAATTATGTTCAGTCTATGCTTGGACACCGCTGTCTGGAATCGACACAGGTTTATATTCACATTTCTAATCAAACAGTTATGGGAATAAAAAGCCCATTAGATCATCCACAAAAGAAAAAACGTGGTCGCAAACCCAAGAAAAAGGATGGTGATTCTAATGAGTAATGAAATCACCATTCAGGATGTTTTTCATCAATTTCTACCAGAGTATAGTGAAACACATCTTTTTACAACAGAACAGCATATGGCAGCGCTATGTATCTCTAAATGTAGAACTGCTGAAATGGGAGCAAATATCAGCGAATGTGAATCCTGTCACAAGAAGTACATTCATTATAATTCCTGCAAGAACAGACACTGTCCGATGTGTCAGGGGATGGAAGTCGACGAATGGATTGATAGACAGCAGGAAAACGTACTTGATGTTCCGTACTTTCATACCGTATTTACAATCCCGGAAGAACTGTATTCTTTAGTGTATTCCAATCAGAAGCTTTTATATGATGCATTGTATCATGCAGCACATCTGACCATGACAGAACTGTCTTCTGACCCAAAACATCTTGGTGCAAAAATCGGATACATTTGTGTACTTCATACCTGGGGGTCAAGAATGAATTATCATCCACATCTCCACACCATAGTTCTTGGCGGTGGTCTGGATTCCACCAATCGTTGGAAAGATAAAGGAAAAAAGTTTTTCTTTCCGGTAAAAGTGATGTCGACTGTATTTAAGAAACATTATCTGAAAGAGCTCAAACTGCTTCGTGAATCAGGAAAACTGCAATACTTCGGGACATCACAAAAACTTCAAAATCATTATACTTTCAAGGAACTACTGGATACGCTTTATGCAAAAGAATGGGTTGTTTATACCAAGGAAGCATTTAATGGAGCTAACTCGGTAATTAAATATCTAGGCAGATACACCCATCGAATTGCTATCAGCAATCGTCGTATCATCAGTATGACATCCGAAACAGTCACTTATCTTGCCAAAGACTACAAAAATGGCGGCAAGATGGTTCCTTACACGGTAAAAGGGACTGAATTTCTGCGCCTGTTTCTTATGCATGTACTTCCTAAAGGATTTGTTCGGATTCGCCACTATGGTATTCTTTCCTGCCGAAGTAAAAAAGAAAAAATGGATTTATGCAGAAAGCTTTTAAACGGTACTCAGTATCTTTCAAAGTTAAGAAACAAGACAGTTGCTGAAAAACTTCAGATTTTGTATCAAAAAGATATCTGCAAATGTGAGAAGTGTGGTGGCAAACTTTTATCCTTCCGACTCAGAGGTTCTTATTCACTTACGGGATAAACAGGAGAATTAAATATGTTCGGAAAGCCTTCAGAACAAGAAGGTCTATTTGTCGCGCACTGAGAACAAGAAAAATCTGATTTATCATATTTACAGATTTGCAAAAACAGATATCTTTGGTAAAATCAAGGGATAGAAATAAGATTGAATTTCCATGGTGTCTTGGCTAACCGGACGCGATTTGGTTCAATTGGTGAAAATCGGTGTGCAGTCCAGAGGAATGGGCAGATACCAATAAAAGTGTAGTCTGCTTTTTCCTCTGTCCTGACGCCGATTGTTCACGAAATAATTT
>SFGN01000008.1 GCA_004556565.1 Lachnospiraceae bacterium
TGTTCTAATTCCACTGACCCATCATCATCTTCATGCACCATCCAACCTAATGCCTCACAGGCATCAATTAATTGCTTATTAATCATGTTATACACCACGTTGGATGAAGCAGTAAAATCACTGGGCGCTTCCAGACGTCTTACGGTTCTTCCTGACGGTACGGAAATTGTACCTGAGCAGGTAAATTACCCATCAAGTTCGGATGTGTTCATACAGTGGCATCCCGGTATCCAAGAATTGTGGCCGGGTGAATATTAAGTCGAAGAGGAATTAAAATTATTTCAGAAAGGGCAAACATGATTAATAAGCAATTAATTGATGCCTGTGAGGCATTAGGTTGGATGGTGCATGAAGATGATGATGGGTCAGTGGAATTAGAACAGTATTCGCCTGCTGGAGAGGATTTCCTATTTTATGTGTGTCCGAGCGATAGCACATTTGTTAACGAAATAGTAGCATATGCCGCTGATTTTGACCCAGACGAGCACATTGAGATGTGGATAGAGGCCAAGCATAACGGCGGCATTGGCATACCAAATGCCCGCGAACTGGTACACGATGCAGAAGCCATTGATGAGATGCTTCAGGAATTAGCAATAAAGCTGGTGCAAGTGGAATGCGAGATTGAAAATGCAAAGAATTTGAGCTGTGGGCTTTGAAGGAGGGAATGATATGTATGTAATGGAAAATATCTATTCGTGTGATATATGCGGTTTTGAAGGAGTGTGGGACATCACAGATGATGTGCATGGCACATTATGGGGTTGTGAGAAATGTGGAGCTACATTTTGTACAAAATGTTTTGTCGATAAAATGGGTCAGAAGACTTATTGGGATATGATGCGTAATAACGATTTAATTTTATGCCCAGAGTGTTATTCACAGGAGAAAATTTACGATGCAAAGATGATTGATTATATTCGGGATGCCATTATGTATGGATTGGACAAGGATTTCTGGAGTGAAGACAGTTGTTTGGTGGAGGGTTGCCATGAGTGTCAAGGTGAACAGTTAGATTGTGAGGGGTTTTCGATATGGAAAGACGACATCAACGGAACTATATTGCATCTAAGTTTGGGCGCAGGTAAGCAGTACAAAATTACTATTGAGGAGGAAATAGCATGATTCGAGTAGTACAGGATTTGACTCGCAATGAGTTGGATGAGCTAAAGCGTAGCTATGTGGATGTAATGTTCGAGCAAGTGGATGAATGCGGCGACGATGAAAAACTTCGTGCAACATGGGAAGATTATGCAACAGCCCCGGAAACTATACCTGACGAACTGATTTTTGAATATTATGCAGGTGTTGGTTTTGTAGATGATGACTTCTTTTGTAATATCGTAGGAGACAGATAGTGAGCATAGCAAAGGATCAAAGAATAAAAACATTTGTAGTGGAATATGGCAATACAGCTCCGGTACAGTTCCGTTACCGAGGTGAATCAGCACGAGAAGTGTTAGAGAAATTTAGTAACCGGAAGGTTTTTGGTAATGAATTAATACATGATTATAGAATTGATATGGTAGATGCAGACACACGCGGCAAACAATGGATAAAGGCACACACGATTGGAGATGACTGCAACCGCCGTATACTGGTGTGGGAAGAGATCATATGACAACAGATGAATGAGCTGAGGAGAACAAATATATGCGCTATTATGTGCTTGCCGACGTACACGGCTATTACACAAAGATGATAGATAAGCTTACCGAGATAGGATTCTTTAACGATAAGGAACCGCACAAACTGATTCTGTGCGGTGACATGATGGATCGGGGCAAAGAAGCCTGCAAGATGCAGGAATTTATGTACAAACTTCTCCAGGAAGATAAATTGATTTTTATTCGTGGCAACCATGAAGATCTGATGGTGGATATGTTGCGTGAATTTCCAGAAAAGATGGATGATATTTTGGATGGGTATACGCACCATAATTCAAACAGAACATTTGATACGGCGGTACAGTTAAGCAAGATGTCCAAAGGAAGAATCAGGAATAATCCTGACGAATTTATCCGCAGAGTGCGCGATTCAACCTTTTGCAAAGAACTTATACCTGCGGCCATAGACTATTATGAGACTCCTGATTTTATATTTGTTCACGGTTGGATACCTCATAAGGATAACAAATATGACCCTGACTGGCGTAACGCAAGTGAAACCGAATGGCGAAAAGCAAGGTGGTATAACGGTATTGACTGCGCTGTGTTGCATGACATCCTGGAAGACGACAGGGTTATTGTTTGCGGTCATTGGCACACTTCTTATGGACATTATTATTTCGGCAATCCACCAAAGCAACAGAATAATTTTGCACCGTTCTACGGCGAAGGTTTTATAGCTATGGACGGATGCACCGCGTTGAGTGGTGTTGTGAACTGTATCGTCATAGAGGAGGCAATATGACAATAGATGAAGCTATATGGTTTTGTGACGCACATGAGTGCGAAGATTGTCCTTGTTTTTAGTCAATAGATTGCCGGACGAAATATGAATAGCAGGAACAACATGTTCCGTGTTATATGAATTTGTTGGAGTGTGAAGTATGATTTCTATATATATGAAGCATACAGATGGATATGAGACATTAGATTGTGTGGATGAAGTATCTATGGCTCAGACTTATCTCGAAAATGAATGCGATGCTCTGATCGACACATTGTCACGCGATGAACTGGAATCTTCCGTGTTTCCTATCGTATGGAATGTATATGACCATGAACAATGGCAGATAGTTAATAGCGGTATCATTGTGCTGGACATAGACCATATAGTAGGATACACCATACTTTTGGATGATTGATTTTCATGCGGAATTCAAAACTATGGCAAAAGCCGCTGCTTTGCGTATGAACAAATGGTGAGACATCAAGGAGGAATAACATGGGATATCATATGGATATAAGATCGCTGATAAGTGTGGCTAATTATCTGGGTTTTCTGGAGGGTAAGGGTCAAATAGAAATTGCTGAGGAAGAAGAATTGTATGGTCTCATGGAAGCAATTGATGAGGATGTGAAGAAAGCCGACGAGGAGTGCATCGAGTGTGGATTTGACTTCTGGTCAGAGGTGGATAAGGCTATCAAACGGCATTATATTGCACCGACCACCTAACATCAATTTTGAGTTGTCTTTGCACTAAGTTATCAATGGAAAAACAGTGTTTCATGGCGTAGACGATAAATCCTACGACCAAAAAGAAAGGTCTTTCAAACACAGTAAACAATCAGGAAAAACGAGGTAAAAACGCATGGCTGTTTTAGAGTTCAAACCACGAATTGTAACGCCGTCGAGGATTTTGATTTGCCCTCAGTGCGGATATGAAAATGATGGCGACCACAAATTTTGCGGACAGTGCGGGTTCGGTTTGATACCTACGCCACGCACCACCAAACAACGGTATGTGCCTAAAAGTAAACATACTAAAGTGCCGCTGAAAACATTGGAGGAAATCAATGCGTTTGAGCAAACATTGTTAAACGCACCGAGAAAAAAGACAGCGTATAGAAATGGGGTGTTGTTCCGCACGGGAATTAGCATTGGACTTCGAGCTGGGGATTTAGTAAAATTAAAGGCGAACCAATTCCTCAAAGCTGATGGTTCCCCTCGCGATGCGCTATATGTCATTGAGCAGAAAACAAATAAAGGCAGAGAGATTAAATTGGATAGTAGACTGGCAGATATGGTAGCCGGATACGTGGAGGATTTAAAAATTGGTTCAAACGACTATTTGTTTTGGAGCCAAGATAGCACCGGCCACATATTGCGTAAAAGTCTGAATGATAATATTATTCGTCCAGCAGCGCAGAGATTGGGGTTGGACACACGGCTGTATGGTTCGCACACACTGAGGAAAACGTATGCATATCAATTTTACACACAAGCTAATGCGCTTAGTCGAGAGCGTGGGTATAGAGCGTTGTCCATGCTATGCAAGGAATTAGGGCATAGCAGTGAAGCGATTACCCTGTGTTATATTGGTATAGACAAAGAAGAAGTGTGCGAAATTTGTGGATTAACCGCTGATCAATATGATTGGGGGTTCGCTGAAGCGTTACGAGAAGAATTTAATGAGGAGGAATAAGAGATGGATAAACAGCCATTCACCGACCAAGATTTAAAGAATTGGGCGAAGTTTTTAGCTATTTGTGCCGCTGTTTTATTGTTGTTGTATTTTATTGTTCCTGAAGACGATAGAGCGTGTATACTGTTTTTTTGGGTTTGTTATGGCGTGATATGCTTGAGTCTGCTATGTGGAATTATAGGTTGCGGTGTGATTTCTGATGAAGAAGCGCAAAAAAGAGCAGAACAAGAGAAGAAGGAAAATGAATTGTATGAAGATTGGAATACATGGTCAAAGGAAGATACACGCAAATGAAAAGATGTTTCAATCCATGCCAGGACTTCCAGCGACATCATTATCAGAACGGTGCGCCGCTGCCGGAGGTCGTTGAGGAAAATACTCAGTGGTATTATTGTGGCGTGATTAAGGAGTTGGGGATATAGGGACGTAAACGCCGCGAAGAACATTTTGAATGAAGGACTGCGCCTGCTGGCGTAGCTAATATATACGGTAGGGCGGGACACGCCCGAACCTATACGCTCGTGGACACCGTGTAACACCTCGCAGATGCAGGCGGTGGTGGTTGAACCGAGAACCTCCTGCCTTTAGGTATGGGGAGTGTCAACTATTGGCCACAGATGAGGATGGCGACACGCTGGCAGAATACGACGCCAAACAGTTCTATGCTTTCGCTTGGGTTGAAAATAAGGACATCCCTGAACTGTCTGAGTACGGCACTGTCATCATTGAGAGATGCAACGGCGGTCTGTGGCGCGTATGTTAATTCTACGGTCAAATTTGAGTAACTGGACAGTCAAAATCAAAATTTAAATATCACAGCAGATAGATTGGTCAGCTAAAACAAAACCTCTTTCATTCATTGAGTAGATAGGCAAAAAAACAGACTAAAAACGCATGGCAATAAACGGGTGCGGGACACTCGATTGCCGGATAGGAGGGTATATGCAGCTCGGAGATAGAGTTATTCACAAAGGTCAGCATAATAATGTGGGGACGGTCACACAGTTATTGAAGGGCGATTTGCTTATAGCGTGGGATGCGGGTGGGTTTGAACGCACCCAGAGCGGAGCGCTGGATACAGTGGGTTACGACCCTAAGATGGGGGACAATAAAGGTGTGTGGCACGCACCGAAAACCCAAGCGCAAAATTTTCTCGACTTTGTTCGTACTTCGTGGTAAAATCAAAAGAAAGGCGGCATTTTTATGAATAATCAGCGCAGAGCAAATCTGAGAAACGCACAAGCTATACTCCGCAAGGCACAGGAATCTATTAAAATAGCGTATGACATTGTAGAGGACGCTAAGGGCGAAGAAGAAGATTGTATGCTTTGTATGCCAGAAAATTTGCAGGAATCAGACAGATATTATGAAATGGAAGATCGAGTAGACAGCATGGAAGACATCTTACTAAACATAGACACGCTTGATAATTCAGTGGATGAAATTGTAGACTCAATAGACACGGTAATGTAAAGGAGGCGGTTGTATGCTCAATCCAAAGGTCAAATCATCTGGCGAACGTGTAATAAGGGGTGTGGTGGCTGGTGCTATGCTGGGCGCTGGCGCTGTTTCAGCCAAACAGGATCAAAAAAGAAAAGCACAGGACGCAGAGCGCCGAGGGTTGCTGCGCCGTCAGGATGTCTATGAGGCACATATACGGAAACAGGTTTATTTATCTCGGTTTGCTGACGACGATTTTAGCTGGGTTCCTGAAAAGTTCCGAGAGGACCTGAAATGTAGCTATTGTTTGCAGCGAGCCTACGCCGCTGGTATGGCCGATAGGGAGTTAATGGCAGACGGGTTTATGCCAATGAGCGAACAGAGTTGGGACAAGAATTGGAGTGTCTATACGCACAATCCATTTATCGGGTTTATCGAGGCACACAAAGAGTTCCGTAAAGATATTCAGAATCCCAAATGGCCTGCAATGTCGAAGTGGAATCTCACCTTGGAGGGTTATAAGAGGTTCTTCCCTGAGCGATTTGACGAAAACGGCCAGCCCATACGAAAGTAAAATCCATAAGGAATCAACATTAGATCGGCATTGCCGGTCTTTTTTAATGCGAATTTGCATTGCCGCTGGGTGTAGTATGGAGATGGAGGTGGTGAGCGCATACTACATTCTATGATAATAAGTCGGTTGGCGCAAATACGCACAGAGCGTCATATCACAACAGCGGCGCTGGCAAAGAAGTCAGACGTCAGTCAGTCCACAATAACACGCATCGAGAATAACATGGAAGATCCACGACTATCCACTTTGGTGGCTATTGCCAAGGCATTACATGTTCATATCACAGACTTATACGAAGAAAGGCATTTTTAAGGCACGAAAAGTGCAAGATGTCAACGCTTAGTACCTGAAGTGGTACTTGACGACGTTACGGCAGTTGACGAAAGTATCCTATGTGGATATAATTTAAACACATCGAGTATCTATTCGAGAAACAAATCGTGGGAGGTTAATAGTATATGCAGTCACTAAAGGTTAATGGACTCAAGGCGCATCCCAAGAATGAGTATTTTTTTGATGAAATGGAAGGTCAAAAATGGGAGGAATTTAAAGAAAGCATCAAAACCAGTGGCGTCATTGAACCCATAGTGACCACACAAGATTTAGTAATTGTGTCCGGGCACCAGAGAGTCCGCGCTTGCAAAGAATTAGGTATTGTTACGATATTGGGTGAAGTCAGACATTATGATGATCACGATGGTCGTAGTGCAGAGGATTGGATCATTAAAGACCTAATTGAAACCAATGTGCGGCAGCGGGGAAGCATCGGAGGTAGTGAACTGAAGGCTGTACATCGAGTAGATGAGTTGAGAAGGATTTATGGCAACGAGCATGGCGGAGACCATGGTAATCAATACACCGGTGGCAAGTTGGACAAAGTCCAAGTTGCCAATGAACCTCTCAATGTGAAAGAGATTTGCGCTGCCGCTGGCATCGAATATGAATCCTATGCGAAATTCAAATCCCTTGTGGATTTAAGCCCCGATTGGCAGGAACTTTTGGAATCTGGTAACGTGTCTGCCACAGTTGCTGCCCGTATTGTAAGTAAGCTTTCCGAAGACGAACAGGAGGAGCTATACAATGCTCTGCCGGTTAAGGAACGCATTACGGGTAAGGTGGCAGAAAGTTATTTGCGGCAAATTCGCCAACAACAGCACGAGGCGGCGGAAAAGGAAAAGCATCTACAGGGTCTTAACTCACAGTTGTCTAATAGGCTTAACCAAATAGTAGCCAAGAATAATGAGCTGGATGATCGCATTACGGAATTGAAACAAAAGGGTAATCCTGAACTGGTAGAGAAAATGGATAAACTTCAAATGGATTACAGACGGACATATGAGAATTATCAGAAGGTGAACAGTGAGAATTTTCAGTTAAAGGCTAAGCTTAATGAAGCTAAGGCAAAACAAGATGAAGCAAATGCTTATATACAGGAACTGATGGCCGAGAAGGACGCATTGGAAGATGGAGTAGCAATGCCTGACGGTTATGAGGAAAACATGCGAGAGCTATACTCACTTCGAGCAGAGAAGGAACGTTTGGAGAAAATATTAGAGGAGCGAGATAAGCATCCCCTTGTAAAGAAAGTAGATTCGCCCTATACTATGGGTACACTCAAGAAATTTTTGAGCGAAGCTAAATCTGAGTTGGAAACTTACGTCACTTCTGAAGCCCTTTCTATTGATGCTGAAGTAGGAGATAAGGATTATATAAGAGAACTTATAGGCGAGCTTGTTCCGCTTGCTTTGCGTATCCAAGACAAGGTTAAAGAGGTGGCGGCGTAATATTACAGCCAAATGTATTGTAAAGCCCATGCCTTTAGGCATGAGGATATAAGACACACAACAATAGATAATACATAAGAAAGGATTTTTATATGGAAACCATACAGACAAACGATCCTGTTTTTCGTGCCATTCCCTTGAACAAAATTAATTTTGCTCCATATCAGCGTAGGCTGGATTACGCAAAATGCAAGCGTATACGCGATAAGTATGACCCCAAGCTGCTGGGTGTATTGTTGGTATCTGAGCAGACTGATGGCAGTTATAATATTCTTGACGGCAACCATCGTCTTACTGCGTTGCGTATGTTGGGTAAAAAATCTGCAAGTTGTCAAGTGCTTAGCGGTCTGACCTATGAGGATGAGGCAAGACTGTTCGCACAGTTTAATACCTGCCGCACACGGCCTGATTCCAAGGAAATCCTTAATGCGGCAGTTGAAGCCAAGGATGCAAAATCATTAGATATGGTACGTACCGTAAGACGGGCGGGGTTCACTTGCGGTACTGCCACAGATAATATCTCTGGAATGATGCCTATTCATGCGGTTCATGCGTTGACTGCTGCGTATAACAAGTTGGGTAGTGATCAGTTGTATGCTATGCTGGACGCTTTGGGTTCCGCTTGGACAGGGAATCGGGATTGTGTTACGCAGTCTATGTTGAATGGTGCAACGCTATTCTTCTTGTTGTACGGGACTGAAATTAAGAAGGAAGTATTTGTCAAAGCAATGGCAAGTACGACACCTATGGCTATAATTAACAAAGCCAGACTTAGTGGTGAACCTAACCTGCGAGCACCTATTGCTAAGGAATTGTGGACGCGTTATAATAAAGCTATCAGAAGCAACAAAAAACTTGAATATCGTTTTTGATTTCCGTAAGGAATCGAAATAGATTTGGAGGCGGTCAATCACCGCTTCCTTAATTTTGATGCCGTGTAGCCCAATGGTAAGGCAGTGGCCTTTGACGCCATGATTTGTTGGTTCGAGTCCAACCACGGCAGCCAGCACCTTGTAACAGGTGCGCACACCTCCTTTCTGGCAAAGCGGAAAGCTACGCTTGACAGCCCGGACAGACGGGCATTGACATAGAGATGTATCGAATCACAGAGAAAATGAGTGTGTACACATTAATGCTACGCTTAGACCTGGCGATGTGTACACTGTGGTAAGGTGAAACAAAGCTGGTACGTTGAGGAACTACCGGCGATATTGGACGAGGCAGTACGATAACGGCGGGTATGCCCGCAGGTTCGTATTGAGTTGGGCGGAGCTTGTAGTAGGGAGGTCTATGTCCCGATGTCGCGGCACTCTGCCCACAAATTAATGCCAGCACAGATCGAATTGGTTCGAGCGTCGCTTTTGTACAGCGAAGAATATGGGTTCGAATCCCATGGCTGGCTCCAGTCGGGGAGATTGTCTAATATCCGTACTGCACCCCAGGGGTGACATCCCTAATTAAAGTTTTCACGGATATCAGTTTGGTTCCATGAGTAAGACTTTTAAGTATAGAAAGGAAACTCTAAAATGCATTTGGGTTGGTAAACCTCGCTACGGCGGAAGCTTCCAATATTTCCTATCTTAGCATAATCGGTAGAGGAGAACGTCAACTTGATAAAAATGAAAGTGTGCCATACTGGGTGACAAAGGGGGTGGCAAACGGAACAATTAAACTTGCGATATGAAGAGTTTTTGGGTATTGGGTGGGTGCGAGAGTGGTTAAATCCGTCATCATGTAAAGTATCTGATATTAAGGAGGATAATGTTTTCACACTTTTGCCTACTGCATTGGAAGTAAAATGTAGTTCACAGACAGCGAGAACGATATACACAAGTGAGGAGAGGAGTGCTAAATGACTATTAAGGATTTTTTGGAGTTTATTGAGAATAATGATGTGCCTGAAACGGCAGATTTGGTTATATGGGCAGACTATGCCAGAGAACCTGTAACTGCTTATACCGCCGCTGTGTCGCGTTCACCTACAACCTACTATGCGGAAATGATTTTTGAGGTTAAGAATTATACCGATTATTATGATGAAGATGCGCTGGAAAATTATCCCGACAGGGGTGAGATCACTGCTGTGTGTCTTTGCGGGGAGTAATATGAAAGTGTACGAACTAATGAATCTGCTGGGTAAGTTCCAAGCGAATGCTGAAGTAGAGATATGGGATTTTCAATCTCCAGACGAAATGATATATAATGAAGTAGACGATATCTACGAAATTCGGCATCCATGTACGAGTTGTGATTTCTCCACATCTTCTACCGTAGTCATAGGTTGACCCCTATACAACACATCTTAAATATGCTATATTAAACTTCCTCTTCATAACACATCAAACAAATTCTCATTGAAAGGACAATTAAATATTGCTTAGTTACGAAGAATTTAGAGAATCCATGCTCGAAGTTAAAGCCTGGTTTGATAAGCTTGACCAGATTAATGCCTGTGGCCTATGGTTGTGGGATTGGAGTCATGGCGGTTGTGGTCATCTCGTCATTGAATTACTGATCAAACTGATGCATGACGAGGATCGGTGGATTGAGTATTTTGTATATGAACTTGATTGGGGTAAACGAACTGATTTACACGCATCATGGGAAGACGGCACACCTATTCCTTTGAATACTCTTGAAGATTTGTATAGGTTATTGGAAGCCTGCTACCAAGGATAGGTTGTTATGTACGAACGTGAGAAATATCGTTTAAAAAACCTGATAGGCGAAACGGCATACAACAAATTATGCCAGTATAAATGTTTTTTGGCCGGTGGTGCTATTACCAGTATATTTACCGGAAAGGAAATCAATGATTTTGATATCTATTTCCGATCTGCCGAGGATTTAGCAGAGGCTTTGTATAATGATTACAATGATCAATATATAATAGCCAAAACAGATAAAGCCATTCTGTTTAAAGATAATGGCGTGAAGATACAATTCATCTATTTTAGATATTTTGAAACACCGCAGGCAGTTTTTGACACTTTTGATTTTACTGTATGCATGGGTGCTTTTGATTTTCAGACTGAGGAATTTATTTTGCATCCAGATTTTCTGCGGGATAACGTTGCACGTACATTACGTTTTAACCCCGGCACAGCGTTTCCCATTGTATCGGCGCTACGTGTGGCGAAATATGAGTACAAGGGATATACAATTAGCAAGCCTGAAATGATGCGGATTTTGCTTACCATATCGCAGCTTAATATACACGATCATACTACTCTTAAAGCACAACTTGGTGGTATGTACGGTGAGTCATATGATGCTCTGATAGATACCAGTGAAGAATTGGATATGGCCAAAGTGCTGGCACAACTGGCAGAGTATGATCCGGTATGTATTAAAGATCCAATAATAGCTTCATGCTCATCATGTGATATAGGCAACTGGGATATGTTTGTATATGAACTAACTGGGGTTAAAGTACCAGTTATTTACTATGCTAACTCTTACTGGATGTTTGAGAACGGGCGTTTTTCTTATTTGTATGGTGTCGATTGTGAAGCTGATGTTGAACCATGGTATACACTTGTACCTGTTGAATCGGTGGCGAAGTTCCCTATTTATTATTATAAATATGTACATCGTATGGCTGATGGTACTTTGCACAGTTTTTTCGACCAGAATTTTGAATATAAAATAGAACAGGAAATCGTACCTCATAACAAAGATATGGGGCTATTTTGTGTTACTGAGTCTGATATTCGATGTTGCCCTTATCGTGATGAGAGAGACGCGGTACTTATACGGTTAAGAGTCGATAGTATGGATGACATATTGTTGTCTCGTAGACAAAATCTGCCTTTCGAGCCTATCGAAGTTCGATTACATCGGTGCGTTGTAGACGGCATTGTGGATAGCACGACAGAGTGATTCGAACTTTTCACATTTGCCATGATAAGGTGCCGAGGTGAAAGACGGCATTGTTTTTGATTTGTTACCAAAAAAATAAATATAGGAGGAACTTGGGATTGAAACATTACTACTGGTCGGACGTTGTGAACGATATGTTTGCAAGTGAGGATGAATGCCGCAAGGCAGAGGAAGAAGCTGCCGCAGAGCGTGTGCGCAAACAGCGACTGGCAGATGAAAGGGACGCTCGTCAGAAAGAAGTGGATGAGGCGTATGCTCAAGCGGATAAACTGGCAAAGGACTTCGTAAAAGATTACGGTGTCTACAGCTTTCGTGACTTGTTCCGCTATCTGTAATTAAGGAGGATATTGATTGAATACTTTTAGCTTTATAGCAAATCTGTCTATTGGTAAAGAAACCGATAAGTTTAAGCCTTATGAGGAAAAAACCTTTAATTCTGGTTGGGTAAATCGCACGCTGAAATTTAATGCTACTGCTGGCACCAATCGTATCATGTGCGAAATCCAGGGAGGTTGTTGGAGTGATGGCCATGGTGTGATTAAAACTTATGGTAAAAACACCACAGATGCCGATGGAAAAGTAATTCAGGGCGAACTTATTGAAATACCTTGGGGCGAACGCCAACTTCAGAGTAACATCGACAAGGTGGCAAATTTCCGCAGGTTTATAGTGGATCTTGAACTTCCCGGTAGACGTAAAATACTTCAGGCAATTGTAGATGGCGAAGTAACCGATGAAAACCTTGCGGCAGTCAATGTAGACAGTGTCGATGAAGCCAAGACTGAACTGGAAATAAGCAAAGAGAAGCGGCATGAGTTCCTATCTGAATGGGACTTTGCCGCTTTTGCGTACAAAGTAATTACATCTGAAAAGACCAAGCGTATGAAGTTTATGGTGGCTGGCAATCTTATCACCACCGAATATGATGGTAAGTTTTATCAACATTATGAGGTCAATAGGATTATGCGAGCTGCGGATGATGCGGAATATCGTACTGAAGCCACTATTAATTTGCATTTTGGTAAGAACGCCGTGGATGACGGAAGCGTAGAGGAGAAGGGTAAATATTATATCAAGGGTTATACTTTCGATTATGACTCTCAGCGTAAAGCAAAAATACCCTGTCCTATGATACTTGCGTTGCCCGTAGGCGAGGACTCCAAGAGTCAGGCGTATGCTAATGTTCTCAAGAAGAATTTCACCATTAATACATCTGTGGATGGAGACATTTGCAAGGAATTGACGGTTAAGGTCGAGTGTATAGATGGTGCTGAGAAGCTTGAGCTGACTGAAGACATGCTTAGTGACAATGAAAAGGAACTGCTTATGATTGGCGCGGTGACAATGGATGAACTGGTACGTGACCGGGGTAAGCAGGTATACGGCGACCGCATTCGGGAGTTTGTTATTACAGGATTCGCTCGTGGCTGGATGTCTGGTGCAAAACTAACCGCCTATCATGAGGAGGATTTTGTTGTACCGCCTCTTGAAAAGACTGACACTGAAGCCTTGGCAAATGAGTTGTTTACTGATGAAGAAGATGATCTGAAAATATGATAGGAGAATTTAATGGCATTTCAGAAACCAAATATAAATAGCATTTCTACAGATATACGAGACCTTTCTATTTACATTCGCACTATAAAGAAGTTTGGCAAATCTACTCTGTTCCGCGATGTAATCATGGAAAAGTACAAAGACCCTTCTTATGGATTGCTGATTTCCATCGGTAAAGAGAAAGGCGATAAATTACTGGATAATCTAAACCGCACCCATGTAGATACCTATAAGGAATTCATGGAGCTAAAGCAGTGGTTGATTAGCGCGAAGGGAACGGAACATCATATTGAGATTATAGGTTTTGATACCTGCGATGAATTGTTCCCAATTTTTGAGGCTGAGGTTATACGTAAGTATAACGTTGAGGAAAAGCCCTCTAAGCTCTGCACCTCTATCAAGGCCGCATATGGTGGTTATAATCGTGGTGTAGAAGAAACCGCCAATATGGTTAAGAGTTACATGGATGATCTGGATAAGGCTGGATTTACTCTGTGGGCCATAGCACATACAAAGTATAAGAATATTAAGCAGAAGGGTGATATGACTGACGGCTATATGCAACTTACGTCTAATCTCCCTGCTAATTATGAGGCTATTTTGGGTGATATTTTTGATATGACCTTGACTGGCATCATAGATCGTGAGTTTGATGAAGAAGAAATCGACATCGGCAATGGCAAGAAAAACACCAAGCGTTATACCACCGATGCTATTCGTAAGCTATATTTCCGTGGCACTAATTTGATAGATGCTGGTGGTCGTTTTGCGGCTGGTTCTGTGCCTGAATATCTGGTATTCGATGAACCCAACATGGCAAAGAAGTTTATTGACACTATAGAAAAGGGTATGGAAGGTTCTCGGTCTGAAAATGCAGTTGCTCCTACTCCTATTGAAACCATTGGTGAACCCGAACCTGAACCTGTTATGGCAGATGATGAAGGCATAGATGTTGAAGCCTTGAAGCAGAGTATCCTTAATCGTTTTAAGAACGCATCCCGTGACATTAAGATCGCCATTAAAAACACGTTGCGTGAGAACGGACACGAATCGCTGGCGGAGGATGTCGCGGTATCCGTGCTCCAAGAAATTGATTCTATGCTCAAGTAATGCTGGTTAAATGCAGAGCGTGTGGAGCTAAGATAGAGAGGGCAACAGCTTACAAAGTTCAATGCGGTAAGAGAAATGAATATTACTGCAATGAGGTTGAATTTCGTGATAAACAACAAGCGAAAAAGGATCTTTCAGAAAGCCAAGATAAACTATATCGACTCGTAGATGAGGTCTTCGGACGACACATAACTATGTACGTTTTGTACAAAGAAATGAACGAGATAGCTACACAGTACGGTTATCCTTTAATTACGCAGTATATTACTACGAACAAGGATTATCTCTCTGGTGTTATGACCAAAGATTTTTCATCGGAATACGGGCAGATAAGATATTTCATGGCTATCATTCGCAACAATATGCAAAGCTTCAAGGCCAAGCAGGGGATTGAACCAATTCCAGTCGCGGACTTTAAGTTTAGCCCAAGTAACTATAAGCAGCGGACACAACGTAAAGGGTTCGCAGAAATTGAGTGAGCGCATGGGAAAGTTAATCAGTGGGTGTGAAAGATACCCAAAGGAATTGTTGGAAGGTAGACAGACCATCGAGGGATCGGTAATAGCTTGCATCGCCAAGGATTTGCTTCTTCTGGATGAATGTGGTTTAAATACTTCCGATTTTATCACTCAAGATGGAGCATACTACTTTGCGTTGCTTAAACATATTCGGTCAAAGGGCATCTCAGTACTGGACGAATTATCAGTGTTGTCAAATATTACAGACACTATGGAGGTTGGGTTTAACGAACGAGGCGGATATGAAACGTTGCAAAACCTGATTGATGTAGTAGACGCCAGGAATTGGGATGCTCTGCTGGATTCACTATATAAGGCCAACGTAGTACTCAAGTTGTACGATAATGGCTTTAATGTCACTAAACCTATTATTGATAACGGTAAGGAAATCTTGCCATATGAGCTATTTAAACGATTGGACAGCGAAGGGGTATTGGAATGGTATGAATCCCGGCTTAGCACCTTTGGTACTGGGTATTCATCTAAAGCTCTTGAAGAAGAAGATATAGAGTTTGACGATCGGTTTATTGATGATTGCTGTGCTGGTCTGGAAACAGGTGTGCCATTTGATAGGTTTGACGACGACATTAACGGGCAGGCAGTAAGTTGCTTGCCCTATCTGTCAAACCAATTTAATGGTTTTATGGAAGGGACATTTAATATCCTTGGCGGTTTTAGTTCTGTAGGTAAAAGCTCGATTTGGATAACCATTATCATGGGGCTACTGTACCGTGGGCGTAAGGTGCTGATTATCAGTAATGAGCAGAAATGCAAGGTCTTCAAAGTTGCCGTCATTGTGTGGTTGCTTTACAAGCGATTCCACTATACTAAAATTACTCGTAAAGACATGTTGAACGGTAATATCTCTGATGAAGATAAACAGATGATTAAAGTAGTTCAGGATTACTGGGCACGTACATATAAAGGCAAACTTAAATTTATTGCTATACCTGATGCCGATATGGCTTTTGTGAAGAAGAAAATCCGTGAATATGTGTTACGGTTCGGTTTTGATACTGTATTGTACGACACAATGAAGTGTGACTTCTCTGATAGCAAAGACGACAAAGAATGGGTGCGACTCATCAAGGACAGTCGTGAGTTTGACAAAATAGCTAAGCGATACAACATTATTATGTTGGCCTCGATGCAGTTAAGCATAGCAATGCAAGGAAGGCTTTGGCTGGATGCCAGTACATTATCCATGAGTAAGCAGGTAAAGGAAACCTGTGAAACGCTAATGTTGATGCGTTCAGTGTATCAAGAAGAACTCGACCCGGATAATAAAAAATTCTATATCCGTCCATTCCGTCGTAAGCTGCAAGATGGCAAATGGATAGAAGAAGAATACACTTGCGACCCCACTGCTGTCTGGCGTGTCTTGTTTGTGGATAAAAACCGTAATGGTCAAGATTCGGCTGGTGATGGCGTGGCGTATCTGCTCAAGTTCCGTGGTCAATATTGCTGTTTCTCTGAATCTTGTTTATGTAGACCTCGCCATGGCACTATTTAAAGGCGGTGGTGCTAAATTCTCCAAGAGATTAGGGAATTATTAATAGCTAACCCAATAGCTATTGAGCACACTTTAGATTACTTCGGGTTTGCCAATATCGAACATCGAGGTAATGAAATACGTTGTGGACATGATTGTTATCGAAATCGCACGTCGATAAGAATCCGGCTGGATGATAACCCTTATCTTTATGTGAATGACTTCTCAGATTCGTATTCTGGGGAGTTTTTCAAATTTATTATCAAAGCAAAGAACACGGATTTTCGTTCGGTTATCCGGTTCGTTAAGAATGAGCTGGATATAGATGACTACGGGTTCGCCAAGCGCATAAGCGTGTTTGGTGGAGCCTTTGATAAATTGACTAAGCGTAGAAGTGCATCATGTCCACCCCAAATATACGACTCGTCAATCTTAAATGGCTATCCGCAGATTTTTTCAAAACGATTTCTGGATGATAACATTTCATTGTCGGCGCAGAACGAATTTGACATACGGTTTGACCCAGAATCTCAAAGAATAGTTATTCCCATCTATAGTAGCGCAGGTGAGTTAATCGGTGTGAAGGGGCGTGCGGACTGGGAGGTGGAGGATAACGAACCGAAATATTTATATCTTGTGCCATGCCGGTGCAGCGAAACGTTATACGGCTTCGCCCACAACTACAGCCACATGGTCAATTCTACTATTTATATATGTGAGAGTGAAAAGGCTGTGATGCAGGCGTGGGGATATGGGTATTTTACGTTTGTAGGACTTGGAGGAAATCGTGTAAGTAGTCAGCAATGTAAATTAATGGTTGAGTTGCTGCCAAAGCAAATCGTATTGTTGCCTGATGTGGGCTTAGACCCAGAAATCACAGCGATGAATGTGCGAAAGCTACAAGGTTATACACGATTGTTGGACATAGAGATCGGTTACTGGGATTGGCGCAAGCACAGCGACCCAGACAAAGTATCACCCACAGATATGGGCGTAGACCGATTAGAACAAATCATAAAATACGAAATAGAATGGGGTGAGTAGTTGCCACAGTTATTTTCTTATTCAAGACTTGAGACTTTCGTAGGTTGTCCCCGTAATTATTACTGGACATATATCAAGGGACATCGTGGGGGAGAGTCTATATATAGCTATCTTGGCACAGCAGCGCACGATTTGGTTGAGGCGATGGATAAAGGCGAAATCAGTAATGATGATGCAGTATCGCGTTTCAAAGAGGAAGTCGATAACGCTGATATGCTGGGCTTGACATGGATCACACCTAAGTCGAAGCTAAATTATGTTGAATGTATATTGCACTACTTGCAGTTCCACGAAGCGTCTAAAGAACCCAACCAGCGTATTGAGGATGTATTTGCCGTAGAGATAGGCGAGATTGTGATATGGGGATTTATTGATCGTTGGTCACGAGATGGTAATACCATTACTATCACGGATTATAAGACCAGCAGTAAATTCTCCGCAGCGGAGCTGGAGCATAAGAAGATGCAGCTCTTTATTTATGCAGAAGCTCTCTCTAAATATTACCCGGAGTATACCATTAAGATTCGCTACGATATGCTCAAATACGCCAAGGTAGGTAAAACCCTCAAGCCCCGCAATGAGATACCTATGAACAAAGAGTACAGTGAGGGTTATGTGGCAATGGAGTACACAGAGGACAACAGACAAGAGTTGTGCCAGTTTGTGAACGACACCATGGCACAGATAAATGCCAGAGACCCGGAGGATATATTCACATGGGAGATGGCTCGTGACCCGAAGACTTCGTTTTTCTGTAAGTCATTGTGTGCGCATTGTGATAAATGCTGTTGCAATTAGATTATGAATAGTTATGTAACTTATCATTTACATTCTGATTTAAGTCTGCTGGACAGTTGCACTAAGTATCAGGATTATGTCAATCTGGCAGTGCAGAATAAGCAACCTGCTATTGCGTTTACTGAGCATGGCAATATCTTCCAGTGGGTTGAAAAGAAACTGTATTGTGACTCACAGGGCATTAAGTATATCCACGGTGTTGAGTGTTATTTGACTGAATCTTTAGACACAAAGATCAGGGATAACTACCACACAATCCTCCTGGCAAAGAATGAAGCTGGTATTCGGGAGATAAACTCATTAGTTAGCGTGTCTTATCAGGATGATCATTTCTACTACAAACCGCGCATTACTTTTGATGAGTTTTTCAGGACTTCCCCCAACGTTATCAAAATAAGCGCTTGTCTGGCTTCACCTTTGCGGAGATTAGACGTAGGGAACCTTGCTTATGATAAGTTATGTCAACATTATGATTACTTTGAAATCCAGCCTCATAACCATCCAGACCAGATTGCGTATAATCGACAACTCTATCAGTTGAGCATCCGTTATAACAAGCCATTAATTGCTGGGACTGATACTCACAGCCTGAATCCCTATAAGGCAGAATGCCGCAAAATACTTATGATGGCGAAACACATTGGTTATACCGATGAGGACGCGTTTGATTTGTCGTATAAAACCTATGATGAATTAGTTGAAATGTTCCACAAACAGGACGCTTTGCCGGAGCAGACATGGTTGCAGGCCATAGAGAACACATTAGTTATGGCAGGGAGCGTTGAGGATTTCAAGCTGGATACGTCATTCAAATATCCGGTGTTGCACGGTTCGTATGAGCAAGATGCCGAGGAATATGAGCGTAACGTACAAAGGTCATTGGATGAGAAATTAGCCACAGGTATTATCCCCAAGGAGCAAGAGCGGGCATTCCGGGAAGCGATAGCAGAGGAAAGCCGTGTTTTTACTCAAGTTAATATGCGCGGTTTTATGCTGTTTATGTCCGAGCTGATACGGTGGTGCAAAGACAATGGTATTGCAGTTGGTCCCGGACGTGGTTCAGTAGGCGGTTCACGAGTAGCCTATGTGACTGACATCATTGACCTAAACCCAGAACAATGGCATACAGTTTTTTCACGGTTTTGTAATGAAGACCGCGTAGAGGCGGGAGATATAGACGTCGATATAGCCCCTGACCAACGCGATGAAGTGTATCAACATATTTTCGATACGTTTGGTATTGATCATGTAGCGTATATCTTGGCGTTAGGCACTGTCAGTTCTAAAGGAACCATTGATGAAATAGGCCGTGCGTTAGGATTACAATGGTCGGCAGCGCATCCTGGCGAAAGGAATAATCCATATTCGCTGGATATGTGTGACCAGATAAAATCAGCGTTTGAGGCTAATGAACAGCAAACTCGCGAACGTTACCCTGAGTTGTTTTATTACTATGACGGTGTGATTGATACCGTCGTATCACAGTCGATGCATCCAGCGGGTATTGTAGTTAGCCCTGTCACGTTGCCGGATAACTACGGTACGATGATAAAAGATGGCAAACTCATTCTTCAGATCGACATGGAAGCTGTACATGATACCGGACTTATGAAGTACGATATTTTAGGACTGAAAACAACACAGATCATCAGGGAAGCATATGAGCTTGCAGGTAAACCATATCCTCGCAGTCACGAGATCGATTGGAATGACCAAGCAGTATGGGAAAATATGAGGGAGTCTCCTATCGGTTGCTTCCAATTTGAGAGCAACTTTGCTTATGATAGCTTAAAGAAGTTTGCTCCTCGTAACCTTTTTGAATTATCATTGGTCACTGCTGCGATACGTCCTTCTGGTGCTTCGTACCGTGATGAACTGTTAGCGCGGCACCCTCATAAAAATCCATCTGCCATGATAGATGAATTACTTAAAGCTAACCTCGGCTTTCTGGTTTATCAAGAAGATATAATTAAGTTTCTTCAAGAAGTTTGTGGTTTGACGGGTAGTGAAGCAGATACGGTGCGCCGTGGCATTGCGCGTAAAAAGACTGAGTTGTTGGACACGATGATGCCAAAAATTCTTGAAGGATACTGTGTCAAATCTGATAAACCGCGAGAAGCCGCAGTAATAGAGGCGAAAGAGTTTCTGCAAATCATTGAAGATGCAAGTTCCTATATGTTTGGATATAATCATTCAATAGAATATTGCATGGTCAGTTATATGTGTGCATATCTTCGCTACTACTATCCCTATGAGTTCATTACAGCGTATCTTAATAACGCCACCAATGAAGATGACATTAAAAACGGCACAGCTCTGGCAGAGATGTACGGTATCAAGGTGACATTACCAAAATGGGGATTGTCTATTGATAAATATGTGTTTGACAAAAAGCAACACGTCATCGCCAAGGGGTTATCTTCCATTAAATACATGAACGATAAAGTGGCTCAAGAGCTGTACGACCTCGCTCAGACGGGGCTGTACGTCGATTTTGTTGATGTTTTGTACGACATAGAACACAAAACCTCAATGGATTCGCGGCAATTAGACATATTACTCCAGTTGGATTTTTTCTCGGAGTTCGGTAATATCTCTACACTGCGAGCCATTAATGCTATGTTTATCTTCTTCAAGGCGGGGCAAGCAAAGAGTATTAAAAAGGATAAGGAAAATCCTTATTGGAATTTAATGCCGCAATTTGCTATTGATAAAAACGTTAAAGGTGATGAGCTAAAGTCATGGATGATACAAGATTGTATGGGGTTAATGCGGGCAGCGGAAGCACAAATTCGGAAGCAGAAGCTACCACCGCAACGAGTATCTGAGATTATTGACGCTCAGTTTAAATATCTTGGTTACATTACCTATCATGACCCCAGACTCAAGGGCTACTACCTTGTGCTGGATTTGAACACCAAGTATTCGCCAAAGCTTAAACTATATGATCTGTCCACTGGCGAAATACAAGTCGTGAAAACTTATGCTAACACATATCAAGAAAACCCGTTCAACAAAGGTGCGATAATTCGTGCCCCGCATATCATTATGAAGCCAAAATCACAGATGATTAACGGTAAGTGGTGCAAACTGTTGGATGATAAGGAACCGTGGATTCAGTCATATCAAGTTAAAGGAAGTGTGGATTTATAGAGATTATAAATTGGCCACAAGGCCATTATAAAACGATATATGTGGATCCACCCTGGCCAGAACAGGGCGGAGGTAAGATAAAGCGCGGCGCAGACAGGCATTATTCGCTAATGCCTGTTAAGGACATTATGGCGTTGCCTATAGGTGAACTGGCCGATCCGGAAGGATGTCATCTATATTGCTGGACAACTAACAATTATCTCCCTGCCGCTCTTGAATGCATCAAGACGTGGGGATTTGAGTATATAACCACGATTACATGGCTAAAAGACAGAGTGGGCCTCGGTCAATACTATCGCGGATTAACTGAGCACTGTCTGTTTGCCTCTACCAAGAAGCGTCTGCCTTACAAAATGGCAGATGGAAAGCGGTGTCAGGGTGTAACAGGGTTCAGTGAACCTAAAACCATCCATAGTCGTAAGCCAGATAGTATGCGTAATGTGATAGAATGGGTTTCTTACGCGCCGCGTATTGAATTGTTTGCCAGAGAACATCACGCTGGTTGGGACGTATGGGGAAATGAGGTGGAATAAACGGTATGAGAATCATCAAATCAGGCGATACAACGCTCCTAAATCAGCCACGTCTATTTGTTTGTCCGCATTGCCGTTGCGAGTTTGAAGCGAATAGTATTGAATATTGTCTTACCGATCAACTTGCTCAAATACACGATAATATTATAGCAGAATGTATCTGCCCTTGTTGTGGTCAGATGGCATATTCTTACGGTAATTAACAAGTAATTATGCGGTTGCGCTATTCGGAATAACGGAGGACGCTCTGTAAAAGGTATAGAGTAGCAGGATGTGATGGATAGGCACGGCAGGCGGCTCGCGGAGCTGGCAAACTTCGTTCGACTCGGAGTGAAATCACATTTAGTTGCTAAAGCTCGCGCTCTGGCAACGCCGCAACATATCTTGAATATATAGTCAGCAGGTGAATGAAATATAGGAATTTCAATACTCAGTCTTTTCGATGGCATGAGTTGTGGTCAAATTGCGTTTAAACAACTCGGCATAGAAGTAGATCGTTACATTTCGTATGAAATAGATAAGTATGCCATATCAGTAACGCAACACAACTTCCCAAACACAGAACAATGTGGTGACGTGTTTGCCGCCGATTTCACTCAATACCAAAATATAGATTGGCTTATTGGCGGTAGCCCGTGTACACATTGGTCGATAGCCCAGAAGAATAACCGAGAAACAATGTGCGGGCTGTGCAACAAGCCATGCCTAAGTATTTTCTGTATGAAAACAATCAAAGTATGAGTAAGGCAATACGAGCCGCTATTGATGAAGCGTTTGGGTTTGAGGCGGTAGAGATCAATTCTGCGTTGGTATCCGCGCAAAATAGACGCAGATTGTATTGGGTAGGTAAGCGCAATGAAGATGGCTCATATAGCCGTGTGCAAATTGCTTTACCGGCAAACAGAGGCATCATGTTGCGAGACCTCTTGGATAGCGCACAAGGAGACAAAGCTTATCGCTTAAAGCCGTTATCTGACAGAGAAAGGTCTTATATGGTCCGTGCAACTTCGGATGGACGTAACCATTTTGATTTTAGACACCATCAAGATGCCACCTGCGACAAAGCAGCATGTTTGACAGCCAATGTTAGCAAGGGGGTTCCATATAATGTCTGTTGTGAGCCAGTACGTATCGGTACTATTGAGAACAGTCTCAAGAATCCCAACCACGATAGTAAACAATATAGGGTTTATTCGCCAGACGGTAAATCCACAACTCTTTGCGGTCAAGGTGGTGGTGTGGGAGCGAAAACGGGGCTGTATGCCGTGCCGGTCAATATCAATATGCATGTCGTGCCGATTTATGAAGTTCGTAATGGATATATTTCAGTAAACGGTGTGCAATCTCCTATCACATTGGCAGATGGATACTATATTATACGCAAATTGACCGTGAATGAATGTAAGCGGTTACAAACCGTGCCCGATTGGTACGATATGACGTATATCAGTGACACACAAGCATACAAATGCCTCGGCAATGGGTGGACGTGTGAAGTGATAATGCATCTCATCAGTTGCGCTTTGTTAGATTGTAATGAAAGAAGTTAAATAATGTACTATTTCTATTGTCCAAAGTGTGGCTATGAAGATCACGTGAAAACGTACCCACGAGGAACCGTAGCAAATGTGAGGGATGGGTACGGAATACCGATCCTCCACTATACTGTACAAACTATTAAAAAACGAGGAAGATCTAATGATAAAAATACAATTTAACGTAAATCTTGACGTACATATACGCGACATTTATGGATGGGTTATGGACAACGGTGTGGCATTTGTAGATACAGACGGCGAATATATTATTCGCTTCTGGAGAATGTCCGACTACGATGATGACATCAACGTAACCCCCATAGAACAAAGCTTAGATGTTACGCTACGGGATTTTCTCCAGGCAACTAACTTTTGTGAACCTGAAGATGTGCGAAAAGTGCTAACAAAGCCTACCGACTATACGATTGAGGCATAAGCAATGGGCCAAATAAGCAAACGAGAACAAATGATTGAGTGTGCCGAGGCGATGGAAAAAGGCATGATAAAGACACAGACTCTTCGAGATATATGGCAGAACAATCTGATCTGGTGGATGTGCAAAGCCATTAAACTGTTACTCGAAGCGGCTATAAAGGAGCACACGAGTGATTAAGATTGAGAATGTCGAAGTAGTAGGTTTTGCGGCGGCTATTCGAGGTATGAGAAATCCAATGAACAGTTGGAGTAAGAGTGATAGTTGTTTTTGCCCAAATGAACCGTGTTGCGAAGGTAATTGTTCAATGATGATAGGTCCCAACGACCTCGATCTCATGAAGCGACTTCGCAACGCAGGTACAGACCATCGTAAATTTATGCGGATGATTGCGGTATATGTTGACGTTACTGCTCCACTGTATTGGTGGAAAGAGTATGATACCTATAAGGTAGGCACGGTTGCCAACTCTTGCTCAACTATGCACAAGATTCATGATAGGGAGTTGACACTGGATGATTTCAGTTATGAACATTTGACCCCATGGAATGAAACCGTATTGGCAAACCTCATTGTGGAACTTAATGCAAACCGTGACCGATATTTGCAAACAAAAGAAAAAGAAGATTGGTGGCAGATGATTCAACTTCTTCCCAGCTCTTACAATCAGAAACGTACTGTCATGTTTAATTACGAGGTTCTGGCAAATATGTATAAATCGCGCAAGGATCATAAGCTTGACGAGTGGCGAAACTTTTGTTCATGGATAAAAACATTGCCATACAGTGAACTGATAACAGGAGAATAATATATGGATTGGGCAGAACTGCTTTTTTCTTATGTGACGCCAATAATTTTGGTCATATTTAGTATTGTATTAGTTGCACATATCTATGAATCAATAGCTGATTATATTTGGTATCACAAACATGTACGAAGGAGACATAAATGAGAAATTTAATGACTTGCGGTCATATCGCTACTGCACGGGATGAGATAGGCGACCCCGTTTGCCCAATCTGTATGTGCTGGGATGTGGCAAAAGAAGTTGAAGGCAACGAGGGGTTGGAAGGGCGCGTAGCAACATGTTGTTATGGGCCACACGGCGCGGTGCCGAGTTCATGGGAGTTACCATTTTTCGAGTATAGACCTAATGCGACTTGTGACAAATACTACTGCGGCTGTTATGGCTGGGATTAAAGGAGAGAAATGAGGTATTGGTATTTTGCGTTTTATATCTATGATCCTACAAGCGGTTACGAATGTTCAGATGACTCGTATATCTGCTCGTATTCACCCCTATTCCCGTTGCAACACGTTATATCGCTGTTCCGGGAGTCATTTGAAGAGCTTAGTGATAAAGCGATAATTCGGATTACTAACACCATTGAAATTACTGCCGAGGATTATCAAATACTAACTGAGGAGGCTATTAATGGAGAAGAACAATAGTAATATTTCAATAGGCGGCGTTTCTTTTAGTGATCTGTTAACTATACTGTTTGTCGGCCTGAAGCTTGTACATGTTATTAACTGGTCGTGGTGGTGGGTGCTATCACCACTATGGATTGAGGCGGCTTTGTTGATAATAGTAATTTGTGTTGTTATGCTTTTCCAAGAAAGGTAGGAGTAATATTAAAACAATATATCTAATCATGGGGCGCAGCGGTGTTGGTAAAACCACGTTGGTGGAAGCTCTATGTGAACGAGAAGGTTACAAACAAATCTACAGTTACACTACACGAGAACCGCGTACACCAGATGAAAAGGGACACATCTTTATTCCACGGGCTTCTTATAAAAACCTTGATGATCTAAAAACTCAATACCCAGACAGGGTTGCGGAAACATTGTTTGCCGGGAATTATTACTTCTCCACAGAGAAGCAAGCAGAACAATGCGACCTTTATGTAATTGACCCTGCCGGTGTGCGCACGTTCAAAGAGAGATATAAGGGTAAGAAAAAGGTAAAGGTGGTGCTTCTGAAGTGTATGAAATTCATGGCTGAGAGGCGCATGGCGGCTCGTGGAGACTCTGAAGTAATGATAAAAGAGCGTTTAGCAAACGACGATGTGATGTTTGCAGGTGCGGAAGAACTGGCTGATGTAGTATTGTACAACGACGTGTTTGAGCAGACCTATCAGCAGTTGAACGAATATATAAAAACAGGGAAGGTGAAAGAGTGAGCAGACCACAAGTGATTGTTGATGTTGACGGAGTATTGAACACGCTGATGCGAGATACACTGGATGCGTATACACGACAGACCGGGCAACTTATTGCATGGGAAAGACTAAACACCTACTGGATTGAGGATAGCCTAACCCTGGAGGAAACTGAGGCGGTGCATCAGATATGGAGCGATAAGGGCTTCTGGCGTAATCTGAATGTGGCCACGGGGGCAATCAAAACTCTGCGCGATATGATATACGACGGGGATGAGATACGGATTGTTACAGCCATATCGCCCGACCTGTTTGAGATACGAGTAAACTGGATAGCAGAGCATTTCCCGTTTATTAATCCACATAATATTGTGTGTTGCTCCAACAAATACTGGGTCAAAGGTGATTTTATTATCGAGGATAGTCTGGACAATCTGGTTAAGCATGATGCGTACCGTATTTGCATGAATAAACCGTGGAACAACCGGGGCGCGGAGTATGACGATGTGCATTTAATTCAACGTGTAAATACACTGGCAGAAGCACGAGCTTATATAAATGAAACGTGGAAGGAGATTGAGTGATGAAGGTTGTAATGTATGGGACGGAGGGATGCCCGCAATGCGATGTTCTGGCTAACAAATTGTCCGCAGAAAATGTCAATTACGAGAAGGTGATTGACGCGAATGCCATTAAACGAATGGGGTTTATGTCTGCACCGATTCTGCAAGTAACGATGACTTATGCTGAAGCCTTTAAGTGGGTGATGAGTAGAAAGGAAGGAATATGACAGTAGATGAATACAAGAATCGTTATCAAAAATATATAGACTTTATCAACAAGTACAAAACAGCCAGTAATGCTTCAACCGGCAGTGAGGTGGATTCTAATGCCAATGTAGAGAGTAAAAATATCACTACTCTCTCTGGCGAAATATACAAAAGAGAGGCCATTGGAACCAACCGATTGTTAATGATGAATAAGCTATCTGAATTGTACGGTGAAGAATGGGCAGAGCGATATATCGACAGATTGGAGTCGCATCTGTTGTACAAACACGACGAGACAAACTTGAGTGTCTATTGTGTCAGTATTACACTTTACCCCTTTCTCTTTAATGGTCTTGTGCCATTGGGTGGGCAAAGCGAAGCGCCTAAAAATTTGGATTCTTTCTGCGGCTCTTTTGTAAACCTTGTGTTTGCTGTAGCCGCGCAATTTGCCGGAGCAGTCTCCACTCCTGAGTTTTTGACCTATCTGGATTATTTTCTGCGACGAGAGTTTGGTGAAGATTACTATAAACACTCTAATGATATTGTGATTCATAGCATCAAACCAAAGACAATCTGCGACAGAATAGACGCAGCGTTTCAGCAGGTGGTCTATTCACTTAATCAACCCGCAGCGGCAAGGAATTTTCAAAGCGTATTACAATGCGCCTTTATTCAGTAATGAATAATGCAAACTCCTTTAATTGCTGGGAACTCTGAAAATGGGCAGACGTTTAACAGAAGAAGACGATAGGCGTATTCAAGAACTTTATTTGGAACGCAAGAAATCAAGCACCGAAATAGGGCGCATCTTAGGCACAAGCCACCGTTCCGTACTTAATCATTTGCAAAAAATGGGTATAACGCGACGTAATTTAGCCGCATCTCATTTTGCATATCACCAAAAAGATCGCCCTCCCGAACTTACCGATTATTCGACGTTGTATCAATGGTATATTGTTGAGCATAGAACCAAAGAGCAAATTGGACTGATGCTTAATTGTGCTCCGCACGTTATAGACAGAGCATTACGTAGAATGAATATTCCTGTTCGGGGCGCGTCTGAAGCTAAAATCGGTGTGCAATGCGGTAGTCAGCATCATAATTGGAAGGGTGGAATTACGCCTTTAAATCTTAGGGTTAGAGAATATTATCAAAATAATATATCTCCTCTCATTAGGCAAAGAGATAATTTCACCTGTCAGCAATGTGGAGCGCACAGCAATTTGCACGTACATCATATATACTCACTGGCTTGTATTATAAGAGATATATTAAGTGAGCATACTGATTTAGACAAGCAAAAAGATGTCAACCAATTATATACCATTATTATCCACGATGCGAGATTTCTTGACGCTAATAATTTAGTGACTCTATGCGCGGATTGTCATAAGGCTAAACATCGTTCGTTACAGACAATCAGCAGCCAAGCCTCTATTGAGGAAGGTTCAACGACCATCGCGCAAGCGAGTACATCACAAGCGATTGGTGATGGAAATGGGGAGTATCCCTCTAAGGGATAGTGATATGGTCTAATCTATACAGTGATGTATAGCAGTTCACAAGAGAACGTATAAGGTGTAGCGAACCTTATAGAATATAAATGATTTTGGAATATTGCCTATTTTGACGAACCTTACTTTCACGGTATATTTACAGATTTTGTGTTCCCCGATGGTACAACTCCATGTTGGGAGAGCGTAAGTTGGCTTCAGAAATATTTTATGAAGTGGTTCAATAAAGAACGCACTAAGCAAATTTTAACCTTTCCCGTGGAAACAATGAATTTATTAGATAACGGAGCGAATTATGTAGATCAAGAATGGGCAGATTTTGCCGCTGAAATGTATGCAGAAGGGCATAGCTTCTTTACTTATCGTAGTAGCAGTGTTGACTCACTCGCGTCGTGTTGCCGCTTACGTAACGAGCTGCAAGACAACACCTTCTCTTATACGTTAGGTGCTGGAGGCATTGCAACCGGCTCCAAGGGCGTTATGACCATCAACATCAATCGTTTGGTACAGTGGGCTGTGCGTGACGGCATTGATATATCTGATGCAGTACGGCAGATTGTAGATGAGTGCCACCACTATCTGATAGCGTTCAATGAGATTATGAAGGACAATTTTAAGTCCAAACTGTTGCCTGTGTACGATGCAGGCTATATCTCTTTAGAAAAACAATTCTTGACCATAGGCATCAATGGATTTGTTGAAGGTGCAGAGTTTCTTGGCATAGATGTCTCGCCCAATGAAAAATATTTTGAGTATGGTGAAAAGATACTAAAACCTATTTTTGAAGCGAATAAAGCAGCTCGTACAGATGAACTAATGTTTAACACTGAGTTTGTGCCTGCTGAAAACCTTGGGGTTAAAAATGCTAAATGGGACAAGGCAGACGGGCTGTTCTCTCCTCGCGAGTGTTATAACAGCTACTTTTTCCGTCCTGAAGATGATGGTGTCAATCTCATAGATAAATTTATCCTGCACGGCAACAAGCTCACACAGTATCTTGACGGCGGCAGCGCTAATCATGTGAATCTGCAAGAGCATTTAACCAAGAAGCAGTATCAAATTATTATGCAAGATGCCATCAAAACAGGTTGCTCTTACTTCACCTTTAATGTTCGTAACACTATTTGCAATAAGTGCGGTTATATTGATAAACGCACTTTAACAAAATGTCCTAAGTGCGGGTCTGAAGACATTGATTATGCAACGCGCATTATAGGCTATCTAAAGCGCGTATCAAAGTTTAGCGAAGCCCGACAAAAGGAGGCTGCTAAGAGGTATTACGGCAATGCTTAAATACACTTCTTATACGGTGGTGTTTCAAGAGGTCCCCGATGAAGTCAGTTTGGCTTTTGAGGTGAGTGGTTGCCCTTTTAAATGCGAGGGTTGCCACTCCCCACACCTGTGGGGAGACGTAGGGGTTCCATTGCTGGCATCACTGGCAGATGTTGTCGAACAGTATGCGCCCTATATCACCTGTGTGTGCTTTATGGGTGGCACACAGAATATCGACGAGCTGTGTAAGGCGTTGCAAATTGTGAAGACTTATCACCTAAAAACTTGTGTATATGCAGGCAATGATAATTTGTCTGAAATGGCAGACATATTGCCTCTTACTGACTATTTGAAAATGGGTAGCTACCAGCAATCTTTGGGCGCATTAAACAGT
Organism: Lachnospiraceae bacterium; assembly: GCA_004556565.1. Lineage (GTDB taxonomy): Bacteria > Bacillota > Clostridia > Lachnospirales > Lachnospiraceae > Schaedlerella. The sequence goes on from SFGN01000008.1 coordinate 30,062, forward strand.
CTTACAACTAATCAACGGTTTTATCGTGTAGAACACGCACTGCTTGGCCCAGAACTTATAGACACAACATATTTATTTCAGGAGACTAAATGAAACGACCAACTAATATACGTATTCGTTATACTGAGGATTATCCCGCCGAATTGGGGTATATCGGGGATAAGAAATCAGACTGGATAGACCTTTATACAGTCGAAACAGTAACTCTGCAAGCCGGTGAGTACGCCCTCATCTCGCTGGGTGTTGCCATGCAGTTACCCGATGGGGTAGAGGCTAATATCGTACCTCGTAGCAGCACCTTTAAGAATTATGGTGTTTTGCAGGCCAACTCAATGGGCGTGATCGACAACACATATTGCGGTGATAACGACATCTGGAAGTTTCCGGCTTACGCCACCAGAGATATTACCATTCCCAAGGGTACACGCATTTGCCAGTTCCGATTAAACTATACAATGCGGACCGAGTTTGGCGAAATCAAATTTGAGCCAGTCATTAGTCTCGGCAATGCTGACCGAGGCGGGTTCGGCAGTAGCGGCAAGTAGAGTAAAAAAATAGGGGAGCTATCAACTACGTAGCTTCCCTATTTGCATATGGAGAATCACATTGAAACACATCTTATTATATTTATTAGAACATTTCTTAATCACTCAAGAAGAATATATTGCATTGTGTGCTGAATTAGGTCTATAATATGCGTATAGAACACAAGAAAGAGGTATTTTGTTATGCCAGAACGCGCAGTTACATATGTCCGAGTCAGTACTGAAGAGGAAAAGCAACTAAACGCTTTGGCCAAACAGCGTGAAGAAGCAAAACAAGCTGTCAAAGATAATGGTTGGATTTTTGTTAAAGAGTATATAGATGAAGGGAAAACGGGCACCAGCACAAAAAAGCGTGATGCTTATAATCAATTATTCCATGATCTGGCAACAGATGCCTTTGATATAGTAGTCATCAAGTCTCAAGACCGACTTATGCGGAACCCCAAAGATTGGTATATATTTTTGTCTGAAATGTTGGAACACGACAAACGGTTGTACATGTATATGGATGAGGTGTTCTACAAGTCAGATGACAGTCTAATTACTGGCATAAAGGCGATTCTTGCCGCTGAATATAGCCGAGACCTTAGTAAGAAGCTTAATCTCTCAAATAAACGCAGACAGGAACAAGGAAGTTCTATTATCACCTGCGGCAAGATGTTGGGTTACATACAAAAAGATGGCGAATTATATATCCATGAAGAAGAAGCTAAAGTTGTCAGGCGAATCGCTGAATTATACGAACAAAACATTGGTGCTCGTGCTGTCAAAAAAGCGTTGGATAAAGAGGGTTGGGTTAATCGCTTTGGTAAGCCTGTGAGTCTTACTACAATTAAACGTTTCCCTAATAACTACGCTTACGAAGGGACGATAATACAAAATAAAGCACATAAAGACTTCGACACCAAACAGGTGCGCCCCAATGACCAGTCGGAATGGTTTATACATGAAAACCGCTGTCCAGTCATCATCCCACATGAACGTATGGAACGTATTCGCGGTATGATGCAAAAACGTGTGAGCAAAACCTTCTGTACGCCACGCGGAGCGAATCGAGGTTCATACCCATTATCTTCAAAAATCGTCTGTTCAGAATGCGGCAAAAACTACCGCCGCATTACTCGCAAAGATAATGGTGAGCTGGTGCCATTTTGGATTTGTGGGACGTATCAAGAGTTAGGGCGAAAACACCCTAAAGGCAAAGCGCCGAAAGAGGAGGGATGCGACGGCCGTAGTCTACGTGAATCCACCATATACGATGTGTTACGTCAAATATCAGATGAACGCGCAATGGATATGGCACAATATGCTAATACCATTATAATGGCTCTCAGAAAAATTCACAGTCAATCAGACCCGCAGAAACAAATCAACGCCGTGCAACAAAAGCTTGCTGTTGTTAACGATACACAAAATCTTTTGCTTGATAAGTTCCTTGAGGGGATAATTACTGAGGATGTATTCAAACGCAAAAATCAAGAAATTGAAACAAAAAAACAAACTTTACAGGACGAAATTGAAACATTGTGCAATTCACAACGCGATACCGCAACGCTGGAAGAACGCTATGCGAAGTTGTTCGATGTCATCACCTCTCCTAAAGTAGAGTCGGAGAGTAAGTTCAGGTTTATTTTAGATTGTGTAGAGAATATAAAGGTTTTTCCCGATCATATGGACATTGTCTTAAAAGTCTACGACAAGGAAGAAACTCTGCATGTGCCCAATACAAGACAAGAGAGGACACACACAGAACTGGACGCATTTAAAATCAAGCTGAATTTAAGCGAAAGATTTAATATGCCCTACGAAGCAAGGGTTTATCTCAAATAAAAAAATAGGGAACTTACCAACTCCATTGCGGAGGCAGTAGGTTCCCTATTTATATTGTTTTAACCTGGTGTAATGGGCAGAGACCGTACACGTTCTACCAAATGGGTAAGATAACCGTTCCCGCCTAAAGCATGATACGCTTCATACATACGTTCCAGCGCGGCAAGTTCGGACGCACATATTTCGTCACGTGATATGTATTTACCACATAAGTGTTCAATGTTATATGACAACATCTCTACCAACCCGCGATCTTGACGCTTTTGTGCTTCGCCAAAGGCAGTCATATTTGCTGATATCAGGGTTACTTCGTTATGCAATTGGTCTATCTTGTCTTCAACAGTTTTGTCATAAGTCTCCGCCTTCGCATCTTGCATTTTTGCACGGCGATTTAAAAGCCACATAACTACTTCTTTGATAGCCGCTACAGCTGCAACGCCCATGCCGCTATAGATGGCTATACTCAATTGTTCGGTCATAGACCCTCCTTATGCGCTCTTTTTCTTCTCCTGTTTCGCCTGCCATACCAGAGCTTCACGGTTTATATCAATCCAAGCATCCAGAGATCCATACAGAGCATTGATAGCCAACTTCATTTCCTCAGAGATCAAAAGCTCAAATTGCTCCTGGCACTTGATACGTGCAAGTTCCTGCGCGTGCTCATCGAATTGACCCTGTTCCTTGAGTACGTCAACAAAGGTCTGATTGACATTCAGTACACATGACTGGAAAATCTTAAAGGCTTCAGTAGCAAGGGCAATCTGCTTATCAGTCGCTCCTTGATTTTTAAGATAGCGCAAGAACAGATAGCCTATGGCAGTAATCGCAAGGGGGACCAGGGACTGGAGCGCAGTAGCAATAATCGTAGTCCAATCTATATTCATCTTTTTATCCTTTCTTTATCCAGCTATATCGTCACCGTCATACATATCAGGAAAGTCCTCTTCAATATCGTCTATAAATGTATCATCTGTCTTCTTCTTAAAGATAGTATCACTAATACGTTTGAGTATTAAACAACCACACTCAAGCCCAATCACAGTAAAAACAGACTCAATAAGCTGAGTTTGTTCTATACCGGTTATCATAAAACTGATATATTGCAACACAGTGAAGATACACAGAAAAATTGCTATGAAGATAAGACATTGAGTAGCAAAGCGTTTAGTTAAACGAGGTGTTTTCATATAGCTCTAATATATTTTACGGACGCATAACCCGTGCGAGATAGTCCATTGACATATGTAGCTACTTGTACCCACGAATCATTATACGGTGTGACAAGTACTTTCATACCTTTACGCAGCACCATTACCTTAGAGGAGGTGGTACTGGGGGCAGTGCGTAGATATACATTACCAGTTATTTGCCCATGATATGCCCCATCGGCAGACGGGGTAGAAGGAGCAGTATCTTGTGTCGGGGTATCGTCATATTCAAACTTCTTGGTCATTAAACCGCGATAAGTCCACGCGGTAGAAGATAGGCGAGTAACCACACAACCGTAACGCAGCCCTTTTTCTTCAACTACCAGCGGCTCACCGTCAGGCATAAAGCCGCAGATAAATCCTACATGGTTAATGCTACTGGGAGCCGATCCTTTAAATACGGCCTCACCTATAACATATTTTCGGGTTATATTCTTAACCGAACCTTTGGACGTACAGAACTTGGCATAATTGCCCTTAGCATTGGTGTCTATGTGCAAATAGTAATCACACAAACCCTGACAATCGCACACGATACGCTTCTCAGCCACCCAATTCTTTGTAGCAGCCTGATAGTCATGCAGGCTCCACCCGTGCGGCTTATAGTACGAGCGGTATTTACTATTAAGTTTAGATTGTGTACATACAATGCCGGTCGTACCATATAGATACTCCCACTCACCAGCCGTACCTACCTTTTCAAGCGGAATAAATAACTTCGCACCTTCGGGTACGGATGATTGTTTAGCATGACTCAATGCCCATGCAATAAACTGTTTTACATTATCCATAATATTACACCTCCTTTACATATTTAGTGCTCATATAACCAACTACGCACCTACCATCAATAAACGCGGTACATTGATACCAACTATTGTTGTAAGGACATACAATAACAGGCATACCCTTGGGAACTGTTGCCAGAGACACCGTTGCAACGCTTGCACCTTTGCGCAAACGCACATTGCCCGTAGTTTTAGCACAAATACCATAGGTAGCTTGAATTTCTGTAGTTGCATCCATATAAACGAAACCGTATCCCGTATAGGGATCATAGCCCTTTTTATTGAGATCAATACAGTTGTTTTTAAGCGCTTCATATACAGCAGGTTCAGAAGGCCATTCTCCGTGTTGGGTATAGTACTGACTCATAATTAAGCCTATCTTACCTGCAACATTAGGAGTACTCATACTGGTGCCCGACATAAACACAGTAGAGCCAGTAGTACTCAAACCTTTAACAGAAACACCTTCATCGGAAACATCCATCTCCGAATGCCACACAGAGAACTGAGCCTTAGTGCCGTTATCATTTAACGCGGCGACGCATATGGGATCGTGAAAACAACTTGGCCACATATCCAGCTTCGCTTCGCGACCATCATTGCCAGCAGCTACACACACAGGCACATTTTCATCTACAAGCTGTGAAATGAGCTTGCCTTGCTGTACAAAGACGGGATTAATAGCACTGCCGCCGCCACCCAGCGACATATTTACGATATACTGGTGCGATGTATCAGCCTTAACGCGTTTAAGCACGTCTGCCAGCGCAGCGTTGGTGTCGGATACCTTTCCCGTGCCATCTGGAAGAACATTATAGGACAGTATTGTTGCCTCTGGGCACCATTCCAGTAGTTGTCCAGCTACAAAAGTACCATGACCGTGAGTATCCTTGGCAGGGTAGAGAGGGGAGTATTGTACTCGCCCATTCAACCAACCTACCGGGTTGACGCCACTATCTATAACAGCGAAAATAATGTTTTTGCCCTTATAGCCTTTGGCGTGGAACACGTTACGCATGGTCTTGTTATAAACCTTAACGTTCACCTGTACCTCCTTTTCACGACATATAAAAGCGGGCATCCGATATGGACGCCCGCTTGTTTTGTTTTTGGAGATTAAAACTTAATACCGAAGAACTCAAGAAGCTGAACCCACAGGGGAGCCTCACCGGTCTTGGGGATTGACAGAGTTGTTATATTGACTACGCATTCCTCGCCCCAGCACAGAGACTTGGCGGTTTCACAGTAGTTACCGAAGTTCTTAATTATATTGGCGTTATTCATGCAGATACGATAATTCTCTATATCGTCCACAGTAATGCCCAACGCATTCAGACCGGCAATAGCCTTTTCGTATACCGCTACGGTCATAGCGTTCTTATTAATCTTAGTTTCGCCAAAGTAGACATCGCTTACCATGCCGTTAGTGGCATTACGGATAAAGGTATACTCGCCCAGCACAACCCGGTCAGAATCCTCGGCGGTGACGATAGCCGTCCCCTTATAGCTACATTCAGTTACATCACTGCCAGACTTGAGTACAACCTTGACGGCGGGATTAGCGCCAGTAACCTTAGCGGAGAAGATGGGGGCATTAATCCCACCAACCGCATCTTCCACAAACTCGGTAGTAGCCACCTGGGCAATTTGTGCAAGGTCAGTCAGCTTATAGTCCTCGGCGGTAAAAGCGTTTGCTATCGCCTTAATAGATGTCTCGCCAAGCGCATAACCGCTAAAGTATACGGTTTCACCAACTTTGGCAGTCTTGTTCTGGGCAATACGGTACACATCGCCATTGAGACCTTCCAACTTTTCCAGCTTGTACAGAATCACATTGTACTGATCGCAAGTATTAGTCTGAGCTACTTCATTCCAGTCAAACGCAAACGCGCTGGTCATCACCAGCACCATTATCAGAGTTAGAATGATAGATAGATATTTTTTCATATATAATGCTTTCCTTTCTTTTTAGAGTTTTATGCAGCGGTTCTCGAACTTCTTATATGCATCGAGGTACACTTCGTTTTTGTCGCCGTTGAAGGTAACCTCGTAATACATACCATCGGGGAGTGTAGTGGATACAAGTGCCTTCCAATTCTGGAGGGTCTTGCAGTGCCAAACAACATAGGTATCAGTTTTGTTCCGTCATTTATCAATTCGACATCCGTTACCGATTCATCTGTATTGCCATTCCAAAAATCAATAACTTTATCTGCTAATAAATCATCAAGGGTATTAGTTATTTCTACCCCAATAGTGAAAAAGCCATTAAATTGGTTCTTCAGTCGTGACGTCTATCCTGGCATAGCCGCCCCTTTCGTGTACATTTCCCTGACCGTTTATCGTGCAGTTGCATGTGACGGTATACTCGTAGTCCGGACCGTGATTTATGCAGTTTACAGCAGTCCTCACGCACTTGTTGTTCACGAATATGCCGTACTTCTCGTTTCCGCCCATGATGGGACTCATCTTTGTATGCAGTATTATGGTACTGCCCTGCCTCACCTTGTACGTGCCCAGTTCCGTTATGACCTCCCCGTCTACAGCCACATACCTTTCACCAAACAGGCCAGAATTATCAAAGCTTCCTGTAAGCGTCAGCGTGACCATCTTGACTATTTTCCTCATCATCATCCTGCGTCTTAGTGCGTACTGTATAGGCATCATGCGCTCACCACTTCCTGTACCACCCAAACGCCGTTGAGTACATCAAACTCATAAGTCTTTGATGCTTCAATTGTCGGGGCCGCGCCTAAGAATGTACCCGCAAAGGATACGGATGCGCTTGAACCCGTGGTAAACTTACCATGCGCCCATCCAGTAGCAGGGGGCGTAAACGCGTATGTTCCCACAGTAACGGCAACATTATAAATCGTATTGTTGGCCAAAGCAGTTCCGCTGTCGGGAAGTATTGTTGTAGTGATGGGTGCAGCTTGCAAACCCGTTCCAGTCACTTGATACATCATATTATCACCCCATTATTAAAACATTGATAGTTAAATCGTTCGTTGGCGGCGTTGTAACGGTGCTTTGAAACGTCAATGCGTTGTAAGACTGTTTGGCGCAATATATGCCGGTTCTAAGATATTCTTCCATACTGTTAATATCCGGGCTAATAATAACTTTATTCCTCAGTCTCACACCGTCTACAGATACAGCCTGCGTTATACTATAATCGCCAACCACCCAATCAGTAGCCACTAATGTTGCAGTTGTTTCTACAATAGGGGCTTGGTAGTCTGTGCCAGCTTCCGCCAGTTGCACATTTGTACCATTGCCTTTTAGTAATCCGGTCAAATTAGTTTGCGTCTCGGTAGTGATCTCGTTAGGACCAGCAGGACCAGCAGGACCTTGGGGTCCAGATTTTCCCTGCATGACCGTTACTTCTTGCCACTCACCAGTAGGAGGGTCTTTAATTTTCAGAATTGCCATATAAATCCTTTCCTGTAAATAAACACAAGGCGTTGATTATATAGTTCAGCACTCAAAGCCACACTTAATCTAAACCTTATTTGTAATAGAGCACGTTTTATGCGATTGCTACTATCTCAACTCACATATCGAAACAGCATCCGCAGGGTCATAAAGCAATGGGTCAGCGGGCTGGATAGCAATATAAACGTTGTACCGCTTATGGGTAATGCTGCGGTTATGGTCTGCCCATTTATTCGCCTCCGTTATACTATATCTTCCACATAAGTATAGGTGGAAGACGATGGATAGTTTGTTGCACTTGTATATGCGCTCAAGCTGCCGACAGGTCAAAGTATAAAGAACCTTACGGCTTCTTTCTCGTGTTTTAGCCAGTATGCCCGTAGTTTATAGTTGCATTTGTCGCGCCCCAAGGCGCATTTGCTACCGCGCCCTCTGCCCACGGTACGTTGATGGTGGTTAGGTTGATACAACCGACAAATGCGCTGTCCCCTATGTTTTCTGGCGTACCTTCAAAAATCAGTGAAACCAAGCTTGAGCACTCCGCAAACGCCCTATTGCCAATATTAGTAATTCCGCTCGGTAGGGTGGTTAAGGCCAAGTTGGTGCACGCCACAAACGCATAATCATCAATATTAGTAATTCCGCTCGGTAGGGTGGTTAAAGCCAAGTTGGTGCACGCCGCAAACGCACTATTGCCAATATTAGTAATTCCGCTCGGTAGGGTGGTTAAGGCTAAGTTGGTGCACTCCGCAAACGTACCACCGCTAATATTAGTAATTCCGCTCGGTAGGGTGGTTAAGGCCAAGTTGGTGCAATACTCAAATGCATTACTACCAATATTAGTAATTCCGCTCGGTAAGGTGGTTAAGGCTAAGCTTGAGCAACTCCCAAATACACCTTGACCAATATTAGTAATTCCGTTCGGTAAGGTGGTTAAGGCTAAGCTTATGCAATATGAAAACGCATAATCACCAATATTAGTAATTCCGCTCGGTAAGGTGGTTAAGGCTAAGCTTGTGCAATCTGAAAATGCAAAAGCACCAATATTAGTAATTCCGCTCGGTAAGGTGGTTAAGGCTAAGCTTGAGCAACCTGAAAATGCACCTTGACCAATATTAGTAATTCCGTTCGGTAAGGTGGTTAAGGCTAAGCTTGAGCAACCTGAAAATGCGCCGTCCCTTATAGTCTCATACCCGTACATTTTTGCATCAATAAGTTGTCCATTCGAGTTATAGATTTCCTCTATATAAGGTTTAGTTGCACCAGCCGGGAATCTTGATATAATGCCCATTAGCTAAACCTCCTTATGATTATAGGCAGGTCAATTGTAGGCGCGGTTGTCGCTTTTAGCGTCACCGTTCCGTTGCCACTGCCCGTGGCTCGTATTTGCGCTGCCGTTGCCGCTGCGTACTGTTCATCCGTGGCGGTGTCGCTTAGCCCGATTTCCAGTTTTGAATCAGCCATAACGCCAGTAACGGACAGCGTTATAGTATTATCGCTCCACGCAGACGCGGAGGCCGTGACAACGGTATCCACAACAGGGGTAGCATAATCCGTGCCCGCTACCGCTTGTGTCATCTTACCATTGTCACCCTTTAGCATTCCGGTTAACGTAGTAGACGTATTAGCGCTGATACTTAACGCATTAGCAATGTCTTCAGGAGTTGTAGGCGTACCATCCGGCACTATCCACACCGTAGTTCTATGGTCAGTAGGTTCAGTAGTGCCTACATATACTCCATTAGTGGAGCCACCACCAGCTCCTACATTAAAAATAGCCATATTATCACCTTTATCCTAAAATAATAATATCAACGATTAATGCCACAGTTGGTACGGTTTCACAAACAAATGTTAAACTGTCAGTAGCTTGTGCAATTGCCTCAACCACAGCAGTATAATAATCTTCGCTGGAGGTATTTTGCGGCATAACCAGTATGTTATTGGTTGTTGTTACGCCAGTGACGGTTACGGTTTGAGATTTATCACTCCAACCCGCCACAGTCAATGTGGCGGTTGTTGAGATAGCAGGGGCTGCATAATCCACGCCAGTTTGTGCCGCAGACAACGCACCCGAACCATCGCCTTTAACAATGCCGCTTATAGTGATTTTGTCCTGCTTGGTTGCACTCTGAGGTACATCTAACAATGTGCGCATATCCGCTGCGGACTTTGTACTAAGCATACCATCCGTGCCAGTTACAACAACCTGATCGGCCACCGTGCCAATTTTACCATCATTGGTTATACTGCCATGCGTATGATTTTCCACCGCAAAATCCGCAGCCTTCTTGCCACTATCCGCCACGTTGCCGTCTGTTGTGAGTGAGGCCAGATTGCCGCTGGTTGCACTTGGTACTTTATCAATCTTACCGCTTACATTGCCGGGGTCAAACGTAGACAATTCTTCCCACGTATGTACACCATCACCACGGCGCACCTCGCCTGTATCAGACGCCCCGCCAAAATCATTCGCACGTAGCACAGTGGTGTCCGCAGCCCATTCAGCGGAGGTTTTTACAATAAAAGACGCCTTCTGTTTTAAGAAAGCGTCTATGATTTGCATATTGCTGGTTGATGTTGCACCCGCCAGATTCTCGACAAAGGTACTGCCGGTCATATCGCCATCAGACCCCAGCGGGTCAAACAGCATCAACGCAGCGTATTCACTTGTTGAACTCATATGTCACCACCTTTAAGTGATTTCTTCGTAGCACCAATCCCGCAGCAACATGGTAGTGTTGCCTATGGCAAAATCAGTATACTCCCGCAGGTAAACGGGCGTGATACATTTAGTATTCACCAATCGAGAGGTGTCTATATCTGCCACCCGCAAGGTCATGCTAACAGGCATCAATAGCTCCAGCCGCGACTCGTCTATATCCAGAGTCCGCAACACCGCAGGCATCGTGTACAGTAAACCCAGTGTAGACGTATCCCAGCTCACATGGCGCAGGGTAGGGGAGAACGATGCCGCAATTAACAGCCTGCTGCTATCCCAATCTTCATGCTTTGCTGTGACTGTAAACCATAACTGCATTATCAACTTATCAACTGCATGGTCGATATGCCACAGTACCATATTGGTCACGTCAAGGAACTTTTCAATTGTAACCTTGATGCGGGAGCAAGTCTTATCTAATGTGATGTTAGAACGAGCAACTAACGCATCTAAATTTACCGCAATACGCTGTGCTGCTACGTCCAAATAAACTCGTATCCGCTCCACAGCGCATCACCGCCTTACGAGGGATTAGTTCTGCAAAGCTGAAGACCGCCAGCAGCTACAACAATTTTACCACCCTGTACAATGGGATACTCAGTGGCCAATGCACCGTAATACAACGCCTTGCCGTCCGTCTGTGAACTGGATATAAACCAATGGGTAATCTTTGCTGTTGCGTTAGCCGCAAAGGTGGGAAACTCAATAGATGAAACGTTCACTACTTCACCAGCGGCGTTGACCGTCCAAGTAGAAGCTGCATTATTTAGCGCTACACGTGTATAAGCAGTATCCGTGGGTTCAGTAAATCCAATGCCAGTATCCGCCGAAATAGCGGTAGTGGATAACCCTAAATAATGTACGTCAGGTATAGAATAAGAAACCTTGCCGAATTCCATTTGCAGGGTTTCTGTTGCATGTTCTTTAGTTATCATAGTATTAACTCCCCTGATTTATCTGCACAAATATCAAAGTACCAGTCACGGGACGATATATGTCCCCCAACGGGGTTGTAATCTCTATCTGATACTGATATGGCCCCGCTAAATCCTTTGTGTGTGCCGCAGTCAATACAACATCGAACCACGAAGTATCATCCGAACTCACTGTAATACCGTTGCCAGTACTGAGAGTTAACACATTTACTTCTGGTTGGTCGTATGGGTAAAGAAAGAACTTGATGGCAGTACCAGACAGACTTAGGTCAACGGTTTTACCATCCATTCTGCCCACACTAAATGGGAGCATTTTAGTATCTCCCGCAATGATGCGCATTTCCTCGGCTGTTGTATATAGGTCAGCCATTATTATTCCTCCTGTGAGGGAAACTCAGTTAATATTTGTTTGAGTGTGGCGCCCGCGTATCCCAGAAGCACAGCATTATCCACACCAGAAATTTGAAGCCTATTTAAAGCTTCCAGCACAGTTTTGATTTTTTCATGCATAAAACTATCCTTTCATTATGCCTTCATCAAAGGTTTGTTTGATGATGTATAATACGTAACGCCAGCTATATAATAATCTGGCAAAGTGACTGCTACATAATCACCTGCACCCCATAAAAATCCAAAATGCTGTTTATAATCACTATATTTCATATAATACGTGCCCGACGTACTTGGAGTGACCGAAATAGGAGTATAAGAACCAACGACATAAAGTGTCCGTCCTGAACTGACAACTTTAAGAGTTCCGTCATCTATCACTTCATCACCACTAAAGGTAATAGAAACGTCACTCAAATGTAGTGCCGCCGCCTCAGAAGCAATAGCATATGCCGATGTCATCCAATAAAGCGTCAAGGTAGTATTTTGTATAATAGGCCCAGCACTCTGATTCCAGCCTTGCGAATATCCAAATTGCGCCGATGTCAAAGTACACCTATAGCGATATGATCCATTTTTGGTCATATCACTATATTCAAAATCCGTGATAAAATCTCGTTGACTCAAGGATTGTGACCCAGAGAATTGCCATTGAATCTTAAATCTAAAATCTTTATCCCATTTAGTCGATTCATTACAATAGACTTCAAAAGACAAACCTGTAAAATACACATTTGTATACTGCTTCCAAGAATAAGATGCATACGCCGTTGTACTGGTAGTAGGGCCAAATTGGTAATATCCCTGATAAACTTGTTTATTACCTTGGGGGGTTAATGTTTGTGTGTATGTAGCCATATCTTATACTCCCGGAACATTAATATAACTATCTACCGTAGACAGGGAGGCGTCCAAATTTACCCAACCAGAAGTAGTAGGTTGAACATTACTTACCTGACCGTTACTGTATGTACATGTACGAGTAATCCAATACCACATCCCATTACTATTGCTTGTCATAGAATCATAAACATACCATGTTCCAGATCGCATTTTACCCTTAGAATTACTGCTATGTGTAGTACTGGTATCAGAATGAATATAAACTGTGGTACTTGAAGTAAAACGAATAATATTATAGAAAGTTCCTGAACCCGAACCACCAGTGCTACCGCCACCAGAACCCGTAGTTTGAGAACCATTCTGGAGTAAATACCACGTTGTATTACCGTCTGTGACAGCCAAAGTCTCAACTTCCATAGTACCAAAACTATTAGCAGTAGGCGCTGTTACCAAGTAACCGTTGCTACCATATTTAATGCCAGCACCCGCTGGAGTAACAGGAGAAGCAGGATACTTACCATTGATAGTTAAATCGCCCTCAATAGTCAAGTTACCAAGAACCTTATTACTGTCTCCGGTCGAAAAAAATGCTCCCATCGTGCCTGAATCAGCCAGTACGCCTCCAGCAAATGTACCACCAACGGCAGTAATATCACGCAGCACCGCATTGCCTTCTGAATCCAAATATAATTTATCTGCAAATTCACTGGTGGTATCCGCACGGCCTTGTATCTTAAAGCCATCTGACGGGTTGATATATATCTTCTTTAAGCCATCAGACGTAGTAAGATTCACACCGTTCTCATCAATCGTAAACGTATTATTGGCATTAATAATCTTGAGCGCTTCACCCAGTATCAAATTACCTATCAACATCTCGGACGCAATGCCATATGCGGAATCTGCTGTACCAGGAATGTCTATTTCTCCCAGCGCAAGCTTACAGGTATCCCAGTTATCATCAGTCATATACAGACCATTGTTAATGATCTTGATCTGCTTAGGACTATATCCATCATCGGTTATTTTACGTCCCCAAATACCGAACTGATCAATCACCGTAGATTGATTATTAGCGTTAATTATCTTGTTGACTGCTGCATTCAGCGTACCTTCCATGAACTCACGCATAGGACTCAGGCTTTGCGATTCCATGGGGTTCAACCAACTATGTAACGCGCTGCTAACCGTGGCAGATGTCTTTGCCGCCTGCTGGAAACACTCGGCATACAAATCTTCACTCATCTTGGCGTGATAGTTACTGCCAAAGACCAGTTCACACTTATCGGGGGCATCATATTCAACACTAATACCCATCAGTACGGGGTCATACCAATGTCCATCCTCAAACTCAACATGGACACGACAACCTAACCCATTCTGCTCAATAATATTAACATAATCTTCGTGCTCTTTGTCGAACATAAGATTCACGGCGTCCACGCTAAAATCAAATGTAGGTTGTGATACGCGCTCCAACGTTTCAAATGCGCCGTCTAACAACTCAAAAGCCAGGTTCTGTACTTCTTCATAAGTCATACCATCCAGCGGTACAATATACGGATTCTCATATACATCTGCCAGCGTATAGTCTCCTAACGCCACAATCTCATCTGCGGTGAGGTAGTTAGATATAGACAGATTGGTATGTGTTGCCTTACGTTGATTCTGGTATATTTCTATCTGCGCTTTAGACGTAGCAATCAGACTGTCACAATATTTTTCGCACTTATCGCAAGCATAAATATTTATCGTAGCCTGCGCTACATTGCGGTCAGCTTCTGTTATCGTATCAGCATACGCTTGTATCTCGCTTGGTACAACACCCTCGCCACCGGCAGGCGCAAACGTAGGAATAGGAGGGTAAGCATCGGCGGCAGTTACCATTGTCAACAGGTCAGTGCTGTTTTTGCTATCTATCCATGCCCGTATACTATCCACAGCAGTCTGCGAAACGGCCTGCATCGTATACGGCGTATTAACAGTGCGGACCTGTTCACCAGCCGCTCGATACCGTTCCACTTCAGACTTATTCGCTTCATAACCGAGTATCTTTAGATTCTCATTTTTTATAGCGGTCAGTATATTGCCATAAGCGGAAGTACGCCCCATAGCCGCCGCAACATCATCCTGCCATTGCTTAACCTTGACCCACATAGCCGCAGGCATGACGTCTTTAAAATAGTCATACTTGTAAATACTGGCAGTGCCAAGCGGATTAACAGTAGCAATACTAAAATCGTCTGCGCCATACACTTGCAGCTCCGTTACCACATCGTCTGCGGAATCAGATATTGAGATATGCTTTAAAAGTGAGGTGTATCGGAATACGATCCCCGAATCCTTAATTAAATCATCGGGCGCATAGACCTTTATCTGTAAGTTTTCCGTGTCAAAGACAAATACACACTCATAAGCGTCCATCGCTTCTTCCATTAGAAAGCCGTACATAGACGCATCAGGCATATCAAAGGTACGATACCGACTATACAGCGCACTGCTCACATAGCCTATCGTCCAACGAGGGCAATTCGCCAGAAAATGTCCAAGCAAAGTCTCAGTGCTGGCGGCGTTGGCAGGGTCATACAGACGATACGTGCCTGCACTTAGGTTCGCCGCTTTGCGCCCTAACGTATACTCGTAAGATTCGCAGTCCACCGACTTGCTCTTATGAATACCATCATTACTTTCATCAACATTGGTGATTACGAACCAACCGAAGCCGCTAATATGCACGAGATTATACTTGGTCAGCGCACCATAATAAAAGGTGGCATTACCAGTATCATCTACTGAATACGCTTCAAACGACGCTTTAGAGGTAGACACCAAATTCAGGTCAAGTTTTAATCCGATAGGGTCTTTGATAATCCCCACTTTAGTGAAATCGGGGTGCGCCACGGTCAGGACGGGTATCTCATAGCGGTCAAACTTATCAAAGCTAAACAGCATACTTCTACCCTCCTATCCGTATAAAATTTTCGTATGTCAGTTTTAAGTTAGAGACCTTGCCGGTGCATTTTAACGTGTTTAAACCGTGTACCAACCGCAAAAAATGCGCGTTAAAATTGTTGATGCGAATTGTGCCCAATGAGGACATAACCTCGCCAGTACGCCCATTAACCGTTATTGTTTCACCGTCAGCCAATTCCGTAAACTTAAACTCACGGGTCACACTATCGGTCGTGTTGATAATAGAAAACTCCGTACCGCCATCAAGTGTGAACTCAACAGTAGGGTAGAGATAATCATAGCTGGCAGAACGATTGTTGACTGTTATAGTACCACCGTCAGTAGGCGTGAAGGTGACTGTCTTAGCATCGCTCCATGCACCACCGGCATCGCAGGTCATTGTCAGGTTAAATCCGTTTGTACCGGCTTTAATATAATAGTCATCAGGCTCATTAAATACACAATTGAAGTGCATACCAGCATATTCAGGAGCTTGAATCACCAACTTTTTAAAGCCTAATTGCCCACACAGCCATGCGTGTACGGCGTTTACCTCATAAGGTTGCAACGGCTTGAGTGCCACTACTTCAATATCATACTCCAACGGATCATCAGGAGAGACAGACAATAGAGTGTGACGCTGAGAGCGTGTCGCCTTATCTATGGTAAGACTATTCTCTGAACCTCCGGCGTGCTTATAGTCGGCAGAATCAAAGAACGCGAACATGAGACCGTAACGCTGGGAGGGGATACCGTCATATATAAATTGCAGCCCTTCATAGGCCAAATAGAATCACCACCAGTCCAAAATAAATATGTTGTGCGTATGTTACTTATTGTTGCAAATGGAGTAGAACGAAATGAGCGTGAGAAGTCTGTTCGTCGCGGTAACTTCACAGACTGGCTCCTCACGCTTTGATTGTCACACTTGCTTATTTGTTCGTTAATGGGTTTTCGTTTACAACCGCCCCGTCCGTGCAAGACTATTGATAGGAACCCTAAAAATTTCCTCTTTAATCTGCTTTTTAAACGTCTCAGACCAACGCTCGATGGCCCGCACAGTGTCAGCATCAGTTGTGCCGTTGAAGTTATTGATAACGCTAACGCTGGGTGCATGAGTAGTATTATTCGCTACGGTTTGCGCCAGCTTCGTTGCCTGCTTCAAAGCGCCGTCGCCACCAAACAACCCACCTATGCCTTGGCTCATTATAGTGAACAAACGCTCGGCATCAGACGATGAGAACGCCAGCCGCTTCGCTGCCTTGATTGCCTGATCCTCGGTAAGCACCACTTCGCCCTTGCGTAGACGTGCATCAACCTCATCAGGCTTCTTTTTGACCAGTTCCTTAAAAGCAGTCTCAGAATTAAAGTCTTGACCAACTACGCCACCAGTATGGTATTTGCGCGGAAATGCTTTTAGGTAAGACTCGTTCAACAAGCCTGCATTGACAGCATTTTGAATAGCGGCATAAGTCTTAGAACCCACCTTGCCATCTACCTTCAGCCCAGCGCCCATACTATCATTCAAGAACTGCTGAAGACCCTTGACGGTCATTTTGCCGACAACGCCATCTACACCGTTCTTCTGTGCGCCGTAAGAGCCGATGTTGTATCCAGTATCCACCAACGCTTGTTGCATCTGCGATATGCCCGCACGAGAAGATACATCAATGCTGGCAAGCATGGCGTTGATTTGATTCACCATGTTTTCGGTCTCAGCCATCATCTGCTGGAACATGGTAGAGATGTTATTCAGCGCTGAATCTAAGGTGCTTTGTAGATTGTCCAGTATGGCATTATGCTGTTTTTCCAGCCGACGTAACTGCTCGTCCAGTAACTTATTCTGCGCCCCAATATAGCGGGAGTATTCATCCAGACTATCATCCAGCGCATCGCTTTGCACATCTGCCGAACGGTCATACATTTTGTTGTCCAAATCAAGCAACTCGTCGTCGAGCTGTTCTTGCAATTCAAGCCGTTTAGCCTTAGCTGTGGCTGAATCGTCCAAAGACAGAACTTCAATTTGCGCCTTCAGGTCGGCAATGCGTTTATTTGCCGCCGCTACTTCTTGGTCATAAGACCGTTCATCACCAGCACGATTAAGCTGTTTTTTCTGGAAGTTGACGCGATCCTGATAAGCGGACAACAAATCGTCATTGGCGTCTTTTAGCTTGTCAATACGCTCCTTTTCGGCATTATAAGCGTCCTCAGCAGCTTTCTTATCGGCCTCATAGCGGTCTCTGGCGGCATCTTCTGCCTGCTTTTTCCACCACTTATAATACTTTTCCTGAAGCGCCCACCACTGGTCTTGGTATTTCTTTTTATCACCGAGATATTTATTAAAAGCATCCAAACTGCGCTTATAATATTCTTGTTCGGTGATTTGCTCCATAGCAAGCAGATGATCAAGCTCGTTAATATACGCCTTATACGCTTCAAGTTTAGAGTCAGTAGTTTTCTTAGATGAACCAGATTTAGAGGAACCATAACGCTTACTGGTGGCAGCAGTGCTCTTGAACCAATCATCATTGACTACACGTTTACGCTGTGCGGCGATATAAGCCTTGGCCCGTGGGTCAGCGTTGGGGTCGTCCATAATCGCTTGTTGCGAATCTGTTAATCCACCCCATTTGATTGCACCGATGCTTTCAAATGCGCTCAATATTGTAGCCGCTGTTGCCTGCGCCGCACCACTAAGCAATCCAAATTGTGTAATTAGTGCCTGCAATGCGGCTTGCAGACCAGACGTATCAGGCTTAACACCCAACGCCTTAATAGCTGCTGTGCCATACTTCTCGAACTTCTCTATATCACCAGACAAATAAGCAGATATAAAGTCAAGCGTATCTAAAAGTCCGTCAGCATCAACATCTAAATTAAGGCCGGTGAGCTGATTGATGGTAGCAATAGCTGCCGCCACTTCGTTCTTGGTGCTGCGCCAATCCTGCACCGTGCCTATCGCGGCCTTGAGGTTTTTAACAGTGTCGCTGGCATCGTCACCAGCACTACGCGCCGCTGCCCATATATCATTCAGTTGGCCTTGTTCGTCTTTCAGGTCTTCGGTTGACCCAGCAACTTCTTTTTGCAAATACCCCAAGTCTTCTAAGATTGGAGTAATGTCTTCAACGGTCTTACCGTATTGGGCCGCAATAGTAGCCAGCGCTTGATATGCACCAGAATTTTGACGGGCCAATAACTGCGTCTTAGTCAACCCACCAGCTAATGCCGCCAAATTGGCATTACTATCCAAAGCCTGTTTGAGCGTATCAGATAAAACGGTGGTATCAGCCTGAATACGATTGGCTAATTCTACTGCGTCGCTTGCCGCAGACGCAACATCCAAGTAAGGCCGAGCCAAATCAACCTCACCCAAAGTCGTAAGTTGTGTAGCCCACGTATTTGACTGAAGGCCAACATCAGTCAGTGTTGTGCGTATGGATTCAAGGTCTGCTTGTTCTTGTTTGGTCAGCTTACCCGACTCTTTTTTGCTGGCCTCTATCTCGTGCAAACGAGCCAAAGCGATTTCAAGCGCCTCGTTCTGATCGGCAGTTACATATTGCCTCTGGCCTGAATCTGCCGCCAGTCCAGACACCGCATACCCCTTAGCATCGGCAGAGGGCGCAACTTTCCAAGCAAAAGCATATTGAGTCGCGCCCTGTGTGGTCGCAATTTCATCCTTGAGCGCTTGTACGGCGGCTTGCCTATCTAATTCGGCCTTAATCTTTAAAAGCTCTATCTGGTCACGTATCTGTCCATTTTGCAGTTCCAGCTCTCGCTTCTCTGCTTCAAGCTGCTCAGTCCAATCGCCACCTGCTTTAAGCTTGTTGAGTTCTTCCAAACGGTCAGAAGTATCGCCTAACTTAGTGCGTTGTTCTTCTAATTTATCGTTTGCGCCCTGCCAGACGCCAATCGCTTCTTGTGTTTTCTGCTGCGCAAGTTCGATACGGCGTATGTACTGATCAATCCATTTGATGATAAGACCAATCGCCATCGAAAGTGTCGCACTAAGCGCCATATTTAACGCCATATTGCCAACATTTAACAGCACATCTGAAAGTTTTAATCCCTTAGCAGTGACTTTCTCTACGCTGTCGCCTGTGCCATCCAACTGCACAGCATATTGCTGGAACGCGGCAGAGCCTTTAGTCAACTCTGCTTTGAGCTTTGTATGGGCGTCTGCTAACGTGTTGCCATCCGCTATGGACTGACTCAGAGCCTCATTATACTGATGTAAGAGAGATATATCCTTGTTGGTTAAGAAATTACGCTGGACGTGTTGCGCCAAAAAATTACCAGATGAACCGTTCTTGTTCAAGGACGCGGTCAACAACCCTTCCTGACCAAACAAACCCTTGCCGCGCTTACTTACTACAAGACTAATCGCAGCCAATACCGAGGGGACTGCACCCAACTTACTGTCAACCTTATCTAACCCTTGTATCAGTTTAGAAAGGAACTGCACACCGCCAACAATCAAGTCTGAGCTAAGTACAGTTTGAGACAGGGACTCCCATGAAGCCTTTAAGGTGTTAATCTTGGCTTCGACAGAATCCATGTAGTTGAGGTATTTACGTTCAGCAGTACCAGTAGCATTGGCTGCTGTTTCAGTGAATTGACGAACCTTGTCATAGTTCGCCATCAAAATGTTCAACTGCTCCTGACGACGGGTTTGACCCAATGCAACAGCGACCGCACGTTGCTGGGTCTCATTCAAGCCGCCCCACTTCGCAGCTACATCATCCAGAACGTCTTGATAATCTCGCCAATCTGTTGCATTGGTACGCAACTTCACGCCGATATTATTTAAGACGGTTTCGACGTCACTGAGACTTTCGCCGGTTTCTGGATCAATTAACCGTCCCGCTTTTATATTGCCAAGTCGCGCCAGCATGGACTTGACGGCTGTACCGACACTTTCTCCGCTCTGCTGGGATACATCCATCAAGGTTGCGACAATACCAATCAGCCTATCCATAGATATGCCGGTTTGGTCAGCCAGAGTCGCAGTTTGTGACATAGCAGTTGCCAGCCCACCAGCAGAAGCAGCGGCTTCCATATCAACCGCCACTAATTTACTAACAACATCAGTAGCGCTACTGGCTTGTAACTGATAACCCTTGAGTGAACTGGTAAGTGCCTTAGTTGCGTCATCAGAACTCATCTGACCCAATTTGGACAACATCATACTGGACTTAATCAGTTCTGATGTTTCCTGCATGGAATAACCCTGACGCAACCAACCATCAGCCGCTTCAGCGACCTCCAATGTGGTAGCACCAATCGCCTGCGCCAGTTGCCCATAATCTTCCATCAAACCACGGACTTGTGTGCGGTTCAGACCTGACGCTATCTGAAGGTCGGTCATTGCTTTATCTAATTCGACAACATTGGTAACTACTTGATGAATAGCATTAGCGGCAACAGACGTAATCTGTGCTACGGCAAAACCGTATAGCGTGTCGCCAAACATATCACGCAACTTTTTGTTGAGTGAAGTGACTTCTACGCCAGCCGCTTGGCTACGCCGTTTAAGGTCATCTAAAGCAATAGCAGCTTGATTACTGTTTTGCCACTGGTCTGCATCGCCAATTTTTTGAATAAGCGCCCGCCACTCTTTAGTGAGCTGTGAATTACGTTGTATACCCGTAGCGTATTGGTCAAAATACGCTTGTGCCTGAGATTTTAACCTCTGAAACTGGATACCCGAATTAAGCGAACTGTTTAACTCACGAGCGGCAGTTTGCAGGTTCCTTAATGAAGCTCCAAATCCCTGATATGCTGTTTGTAAATTGGTGATTGCCGCCTGCTTATCTGCGGCGTTATTGCTGCTTATAGCTACTTCTAATTGAGCATAAGCAGCTCGTAATGTAGCTAAAGCATTAGTAGCATCCGTAACATCGGCAGACGACAAACCTAAACGCTGAATAATGGTTTTTTGGTTGTTAAAGTATCCTTCGCCAAAAGTAGCTTGTAACTGGGTAAGTTTGTTCTGCAACTTATCCAAATCGGCCAGTTCTTTATCTGCCTTCTTCTGCGTTGCCGTAGCATCCTTTTGTTCAACCTTGACATTTTTGAGAGCGATTTCATACTGCTGTGCAGCATCAATCAATAACTGCCACTGTGCTTGCGAAACTTTAGCACCGGAACTTTGTACGGTCTGTATGTCGGTAATCTGTTGTTTAACCGCCTGATAACTTTGCACCAATTTGGTCGTATCCACCGTATAATTGGCAATATCCGGCGCAGATATATCACTGTATTTAGCGTAAACAGATTGCCCGGTTTTTGCTGTGGCCGCAGACGCTTTAGCCGCCATTTCTGAGTGCATTTTCTGCACCGCATCAGCCGCTTTAGCCGCCGCCTCCGACACTTCCCAGCATCCCTTCTTAAAGGATGCCAGCACTGTCTCCACAGCAGCACCGTTCATGCCCGCGCCTTGCAATAAGCTACGTAAAGCATCAGTCGCCGCTTGAATATCAGTAGGGTTCAGCAACGGGGTTAAATCTCGGAACTCAACGTTCTTACCACCATGCAATTTGGCATACGTGTTAATTAGTTCTTTAAGAGAAACAACACTATCTTTAATCTGCTTATTGTATGCCTGAATTTGGTTAGAGGTATTCTCAGTACCGGCCTTAACTATCTTGTTCCGCGCCGTATTGATTTCTTGCAGAGAGAGCTTAATCGCTTGCAACGCATTGGCGGTTGCGTTAATTTGTTTGGTAGTTGTACCTGACGCAGCACCACTAAGGTCGAAATTACTAAATTTGACCTTGATTGCATTTTTGTCGAAATAATCTTGTACCTGTTTGCGTAACTCAGAAATAGTAGCCCCACTCGGCACTAATTGAGTAAATACTTGAAAGTCATAATTGCTCATTCTTGCTCACCCCCTCGTTCACGCACTCCGTAAGCGGGGTTAATTTGTACAGTGCATCCCGGCACAGCCTTCTCCATCAAGTCAGCTACCTTTTGTACAAAATGCGATCCTGCACGAGTGGAAACGGCGCGAACACGCATACCACGCCACTCTCCATACGGCGCGTTTGCATCGTCATACTCCCATCCATTGTTGAACAAATATAGCAAATCAGCCTGGCCGCTCGAATAATACGGATTTTTATGGTCTGGTAAAAAGCTATCACGCATAGCAGTATCGTGGTCATAATCGACTGTAAACATAGCAGTAGTACCATCTATCTTGACCGCGCTTGCCTCCGCTGTAATACTACCGGTTGTCGGTATAGCGTTATTAGCTGCCAATTCTGCCATATTCGCCAAACGCTCTGCTGCCCGTTGTAGGGCCTGCGGTGCAACACCACGGCCCATCAGCTTCTTAGGATTCTTCTTGAGGTATTCCGCTAACCTCTCCTCTAACGGTTTCATTGTCACCACCGTTCCTATCTCTAAATTCCAATATCTTCGGTACTAACTTGTCTTCTTGATTTAATTCTTTGAGGTCTTGCACAGCTTGCAGCACAGACTCCACATTGACACCACTAATCTGTTTATCCATCCACTGATTTGCTTTGTCTAAAAGGGTCTCCATCAGCAAATCCACAGCATTCTTATGTTGTATATCCAGTAAATGTTTAATCTGCTCCTCAGCCGCATCAAACAGACTGCGTATATAATCCCGCACATCTTCACTGCACGCTTGCCACAACTTGTTATAAAAATCCGTATACATCAGCCAATTCCAATGCCGGAAAATATGGTCTCCGTCTATCTTGATGTTAGTTACAATGGCATTAACCACCGATAAGCGTTGAGCAAAAGTGCGCAATTCAGGATAGTACCTATCTGCTCCTACAACTATGGCAGTGATTTCATCCCCCATGCGCATACACTGTTCAGGCGAAAACACAGGATTAACCTCAATCGTCTCGCCTTCATACTCGAAAGTAAAAGGTTGCGACACTTTCGCCGCAACCCATTCATCTTGTTTCTTAAAGTTAATATTTTTTGACATTTTTAATCCTTTCATTCTTGTCCGTGTCGGGTATTATAGCTTTTCGGTCAGTTCTGCAATATGAGAACGCCAAATATTTGGCAGGTCTACATATCCAAATAGCGGGTCGCCCTTAAATGCTTGAATGCACCGCCTCATGCCGTTGTTGCCCCCGGTAAACAGATAGCTGTCAGTTTGTGAAATAAAATCGCCGTCCACAAACACCTTTGCGCCAGACGATACACGACTGAGTATGATTTTAGCCATATCAACCGTGACATTCTCAAATTCGGTCAAGAATAATATTTCATTATCCTTAATCTCACTACCACGGCACGCCGCCAAATCCAGCAACCGAATCTTACCCTGCTGAATCAGCATTTCCACCTGCATCCGATCACCAAACTTAGAGGTCAAGATATTGCCTAACGCACCCGATAACAGCTTATCATTGACAGTACCGGGCAAATAACCTAATGCCTGCACACCACGCACCGCCACAGGATTACTCGCTATAACCACACGATCATATTTGTAAGTGTCTACAAGGTGCATAGCGGCAGTCAGAGCCAACAAAGTCTTACCAGAACCCGTCTTACCAGATATAAAGGTGACAGTATTGTTCATCAGACTATCAATGGCGCACCGCTGGAACTCGTCTTTGGGCTTAATCTTGTCCCCCATAGATACCGAACGTAGTTGTTTATTGTACACCGGCACAAATTCTTCGCCCGTCCAACGGAAACACTCACGCACTTCCATGTCTATATCTGCATAACAGATTAAATATTCATTTGTCAAACATCCAAAGCGATTATCATCCAGTTGGTTCAAGAACGTCGCATATTCCGATTCAGCCATCACAACTTGTTTATAACCTGTGTAGACCTCATCATCCGCAACGCGCTCAAAGCTCTGCATATTCAACCCAAACACCTGTGTGCCTATTAAGCGCATACACAAGTCTTGGCTATATACAATCTCACATGATGTTAAACACGCACTGGCTAATATCAGATTGTCGTTGGACAACGGCATAAAGTGTTTGTCCACTTCGGCCCGCACAGCCGTATCATCCACAACAACCGTATATTCTTCTTTACGTTCGTCGAGTAGCCGCACCAATTTACGCGCCTGATATTTTAGTTCGCCAGACTTGCTATCACTGGTTTTGATATGTTCCAGTTCTGCCGCCGTCACACTGGATATGAAGAAATGCTCATTAAATGCCTGCTCCTGAGCAATGAGCAAAGCAGAAGTATCATAAAAAGCACCCATACTACATTACCTTGGACAAATCATCCAGTATCTCATCTACAACACCTTTTTCAATCTGCTCTGCGGCATTTAAATACCAGTCTTTTGCTTTTTTCTTAGAAAATTCTTTCTTATCAATGCGAGTGCGGTTCAGCACAAATTCCTGCATAACCTCTACACTCTTTTTATAGGTGTTCATATATGCCTCAGTCTGCTCATACGTGCCAGACAAGCCCGACAAACTGCCTGTATGTATAAGCGCCTGCGAACGAGGCAGACAATACCTCTTATGCCCCGCCAGCAGAATCAACAGACCAGCCGACATAGAAATACCAGCATTGATGGTTATAATGGGCGTTTGACTGAGCGCACAAATATCCAAGAAGCTGAAAGTGCTATCCAAGTCTCCACCATAAGAAAATACCCAAATCACAATCGGCTTGCGTTGCTCAACAGGCACGCCATTGTCCTGCCGATTGATGGCTATAATATTCCGCGCCAACTCTAACAAGGTCTCGTCTATGTCATAATCTATCCAGAAACACCGATGATTGATAGCATTGTCATAATACGTTACCAATGCAGGGTCAGGGAGCTGCAAATTTTCCAGAGGGGAGGGGAGTGCTACTTTGACTTCGTTATCTGCCATAAATGAAGGAAAACTCCTTTACTTTGTATTTGCGAGTTGGGAATACATTGCCACACCAATACAAATGGCTTCACATTCATCCTCGGTAGCGACAATACCAAACCGTTCTCGCACATAATTGACGCTTTGTTCTTTTAGCTGTTCTCGTTTGACCTTTGGCCCTTGTGCATAACCCAGCACACAACGCCACTCCACCGGCATAGGACTTACTATCGGTATGCAATGGCAATATGCCCAGCCAATGAGCATACCGCGTAAACCACTCAGCATAATCATAGTTTTATCGTTGGCCTGTTTTTGTACGCCCTCCACAGCAATGTAGTCGGGTTTGTACTGTTCAAATAGGGCCGCAATAGCCAAAAACATTTCCTTAGTGCGATGGTCAGGGTCTTTATCCTTAGAGAGATCAATTGCCTCATAATGTATTGGCACGCCATCATCCAACACAGCAACACCAGACACATTAGAAGCCTGATCGGTAGCTATCAATCGCATGAAGCACCACCTGCTATATGCGGCACAGATAGCTCATGGTTTTTCCATTTACGAAAAAGCTCTTTGGTGTCAGCCTTACGGAACACATAAATAAGTTTGTTATCATACCCCAGAAATACATCATACAAATGCAAAGTGGGGTCATTTACCAGATACGCTACAACCTGATTTCTATTAACCAAGAACACCATGTCAGCGTCATCGTATGGTATGCCGCCACAGGCAGGCATCGTCAACATTTTGTTTCATCCTTTCATGCGAGTAAAAAATAGGGAAGCACAGTGAATGTACTTCCCTATAAGAAAAAACATACATTCAAAGCGCCACACCATTGCCCTTTTTCCATTACCACGTCATTACAGTGATAATCGAAAAAGAGCAATGGCGGTCAATCCATTGCTCTAACATCTTAACGCCTACGCTTTTTCTCCTTGCGGCTGACAGCTTGCGGTGTTAATTTGTCATTAGTTTGTTTTAATAGCGGTGCAACACACTTGTCCAACCCAATAACCGCAGTCGCAGTCGCAGGGTCTATGCCAAGAACGTCAAACATTTGCCGCGCCTCATCCACGGTAATATTACCAGCATGTAAGTCCAGCGCAATAATCTTCGCCTGATAATGCTCAGAGCAACAAGCAGAAGCACGCCAAGAACCCAATTTCACCGAATCGACGCAAGCGTCATAAGCAGTGCCGCACCACTGACATTCCAGCTTCGGCATTACGCTACATCGGGGATGACGAAGGTAAGCAGGTTCTTCTCCTCAGCGCAATAAGCAGGCATCGCCTTAATAGTGAAGGGGTGCTTGCCATCGGTGGTCAGAGAGACATCTACGTTACCATCTACCTGAGCGTTATCGCATACAGCATAACCATAATACATGATTTCCTTATTGCAGATGTCACGGAACAGGCACTCTATCATCAGACGGCCAGACTTAGCGGAGACCTCGGCATTGTCAACAACGCGAGAAGCTTTATTAGTCTCATTGGCCTCGTACTCATAGGCGATAAGGAATATATCGCCATCCTGAGAGCCAGTAGGAGGGGTGAAGGTGGTCTTATTGCCAGTAGTAGCCATGCTGAACTTATCCGCAGTAGCAGTATCAGCAACGTACTCATACTTCTTAGCGATAGAACCGTCCTTATTCAGCTTATAAGCATACTTGGCTATACCAGTACCCAGACTGCCGGTGGCTATCTCATGCTTCAGCTCGTGCGTTGTCGCATCAGCCTTGTAGGTATAAGTCTCAAAACAAGGCACAGCGAACTTAACGGTGGCAGAAGAATCCTCAACACCGCTACCCCACTGAGCGCCAAGCAGAGCCATATCAAAGAAGGACGCATTACCGGCAATCTCCATGTTCTTAGCCTTTTCGATGGTCATAATAACATTCTGCATAGCGTCCAGAACTTCATTGTTATCAACGGTGGCGTTCATGCTGACATCTTCAATCTGAGTCAGATTGAACAGAACAGCATCATCTGCACCGTCAAAGAAAAGCACTCGACGGATTTTATCAATAACGAAACTCGACTTGTTCATTATATTCTCCTTTTATTTATGTTTTAGGAAACTCACCCAGCCAGTTCAGATACTTTTTGTCTATTTTTGTGCTGTCCATAAACGGATTACTGTACATACCAGACAATAGCGATTGAGCAGAATTGATAAGCTGAATACGCTGTACAGCATCATAAAACTGGTAAATGGTGAGTTGCTGAACTGTTTGATGGTCGTATTTAAAACCTGCGCTGTTTACCATGGCAGAAATTAACGACACAAATGGCGACCGATAGGGCTTACGTGCTGCGGCCTCACGGTCTTCCCTGTCCCAATCAATAAGCACCTGTTTGGTGCGCTCATTACCCGGCTTTTCTCTCTGCTTTTGCATCATGTGAGAAGCTGCTAAAAACTCAAACATCATACGGTGGATATTCCAATCAATCACCGTACCGTCTGGCCCGACTAAGCACATCTCGCCAACAGCATTAGTGTCAGGAGTTAAAGCAGACAGGTTCAAATCTCCAAATAGAATAGAAGTTTTATCGGGAGTTAGAAAACGGTAAAAGGCGACAAAGACTTCAAAATCTGTCACTTTGGTATAGTCAACGCCCATATCCCAAAGCACTGATTTCATATCGGACGGATACGCAGTCAACAAAGATACCATAGATAAGTAGTCGCGTTCACCATAATCAATAATCTCACGCAATGTGGGCTGGCGTATCGTAATATGCTCATTCAGCACATACGGGTCGCCCATAAACATCTTAATCGTATCTAAAGGCATTAAGGGTTTCTCCCAGATTATTGTAATTCCCCACACGATACCGCAGAATACGCAACCTATAACCATCCATTGGCTCTTTGCAAGCCCCCGGAATACGCCTAACTTCACCTATGCCCAATGACAGATTATTGTTTACCAGCCTATCTATGGCCGCCGCAATAGCGTCACGCCGCACGCCGCCGTCCATTACCATCAACACAGTCGGCACAAAAATCAAAATATCAACCTCATACCTCGCCACCGCGTTATTGATAATTTTATCGTCATATACTTCAATACCCACATGGCACTCAGCTTGCTCGGTTGACCCCGGCATAAAATCATACGGGTGTATCTGGTTAGTCAACTTAGAAGTCTGAATCAAATCAACGGCAGGCAACGGTTTACCGGTCGTGTTAGAGATTAAGTCTACACACTCACGGTCATGGACTATGAGATTGATAATCTTTTTTTTAATATCGGTATACTCAGAAAGGTTCGGCATTAAATCCACCCACCTCCCGGCTTATCTGTAGTGTCGTCCTCGGGAGCTATATAATCACAAATCATAAGCTCAACATTGTCTTTCGGAGAGTCTAATGATTCCAACATCTTGAGTTCAAGATACCGACCTCGGCCAAACGCACCATCCACACTGTCATTAGCAGTCACTACGTAGCACCGAAGATGTTTACTGCCATCCGGGTAATACAACACTTCGGTCGCAAGTCGTTTATCACGTTGCAAGCATCTGGTTTCCTCGTTGTAAGGTAGCCACACCTTAAACTGCTGGGCACCTACGTTACCGGTACTGGTGCCATGAGTAGTGGTAGAATAAACGCCAGAGTCAAACACGCACCATGCATTGTGGATCTCGCTGGTGCCAAGCTGGAACTGAAGGTTAAGGTTGCATTGTTTGATAAACCCCTTGAGGGTCACATCGTCCGTGTTACTGAGCTTTGTACAAAGCCAGATATAGCCATTCAGCTCAATTAGGTCGCCAATCATAATGTCAGAATCATACGGCGCATTGAACCACTTTTCCTCCGGTGCATCAGAAGCCTTGATTAGCATACCAACCTTAACACCGCGCACAGTAGCGATCATCCACGCAGGATTAAGCGGCGCATCCAGCATAAAATCGGCACGAGCCTCAGCCACAGCCGCATCACGATCAGTGTGATGTTCGCCATAATACCGCTTGTGCAAACCCCAATTAATCATGACTATCACCGCCGTATCTATGCTTAATATGGTCGAGCAGATTTAGCATCTTAAACGTCTCGCGCTTAACGACAGCCACATCTGCCGCATCGTCCAGTCCGTTTATGGTGTTAACGATAGTGATATAGTCCGCATCATCACTCAGAGCAGGGAAGGTGAGACATGCCCCCTGCAACTCCAAGGACAATGTGCAGAGATAACATTCCAGATAAACAGTCTCGCCCGCAAGCTGTTGCTCTCGCATAGGCAAGATTTTGTAAATTCGCCCCGTCAGTAATTTCAGAAAAACACCTATAGACATACACACCTCCCTACATATGCAAGGAAGAGATGTCGCCGTTATGGTAGGTGTAAGACATCATGCGGTTACGGAATTTACGATTGAGCGCGTCCAACATATCGTTCATGGACGCAAGTAGATTACCGCGAGAATGGTAGGTGTAATCCTTAGATGACATCCTATCCCGCAGGTTATCTTGATAACGAACACGGTGTTCAGTCCATCCGACAGCCATGCCCAAGGCGAGGATGTCCACCTCTATGTCGGTCAGGTCGTCCTTGAACTCGCCGTATTCCTCATCCCTATCCAATAAATCATGTTTACAATAGGGAGCAAAGTTAGCTACCGCTTGCATCATATATCCATGCAACACAGCCTCGGCTTCCGCCTCAATGAGACAGAATAAGTCACTGTCACGGAAATAAAACAACGCGGCATTATACACTGTTGAGTACGGCGTTGCCATTATTATGTCACCTACATCTCAAAATCAACGTTCAGAGCTTTTTCGAGAGCACGTATAGCCCGCATGGAATCCAACTTACCTTCTTGGATAAGCTCTTGTGCCCGACGAGCAAGCTGCACCTTTTGTGATACGCCAAGCTTATTAACAACTGCCACAATCTCCTCAGCAGACTTATTCAACAGACTGTCAAAATTACTGATAGAGACATTGGCAGTATAAAACTTCTTAGCATCTAACCATTCAAGTACATTCTCATCATCGATTTCCCACCAGCCATTAGTGAAGAAAGCGGGTTGTGTATTACGGGCATTTTCCAACATATCCAGGGTCAAACGCTGCGTCTGACCATATTCACCCCACTCATACACACGATTGGTCAAAGAATCTTTATAAATCAGCGTGCCATACACCGCGCTACGCACAGGGATACGGGCTGATAGGTCAGGCTCCCAAACCTTGTCAGAAACATGGGCAGGGGAGAGGACTTCCGTTGTAGCATCATTCTTGTTTTGTTCTACGGAGTTTTCTACGGATTCCACCACTTTTTCCAGCGACTTTGGTGGAGTTTTTGACACTTTTTCCGCAGTTTTAGGGGCAGTGGGCTTAGTGTTTCCACTTTTACTTGTGCTCTTACTGGTACTCTTAGTTGTATTCGCCATTACTATATCCTTTCATTCAAAAGGGCTACCCGAAGGGTAGCCCGTATGTCTATCTCGATTAGGAGATGGTATAGCGACCCATAGCGCCGTTACCCATTACATAACCAACGCCATACTTCTGGCCGTATACGTAATCCTGAGTCAAATCCTGATTATCAAAATAGGAACTGAGATTGACCAGAGGATTACCCTCAATAACCAGTTTAATGGGCTTTACGGGGCCAGCCAGTACGCTCAATACATTGTCATTGAACAGGAAATCGTCCGTGCCAAGCTTATGTTGCTGGGCAACCTTAATGGTGTTGGTGCCACGGAACTTGCCGTAGTAACCAATGTTATACATATCTTCTTTAGCAGAAGTAGCTTCAACACCAGAGGCCATCTTAGAAAGGCCAAGCATAGTACCATAAACGGCGGCGTTCTGACCGCTCTTGGCTTCTACATGCTGGATAAGGTTAATCATCTTGGTTTCATCCCAAGAACCAGTAACATCATAAGTAGCACCGCCAAACTGGGCTTGAGTGAGACCCTGCCAAGCGGCAGCTACATCCTGCCAGATATTCTGCTGGAAGGACCTGGAAACGTCACGGATGCATTCGGCCATATTAGTCTCACCGGACATAATACGTTCCATTTCCTCATATATCTTGATAATGTGCCAAGAAGTGGGGATGGTTACACGCTCGGTGCCAGTGATACGCTGACGACGAACGGCCTGGTTGCCACCGGACACCCGAGATACCGTATACCAGTTAGCGTCTTCCACGCGGAACTCAGGCTTATCACCTTCGTTAACTATGCGAGTCTCAACGAGCTGCATAAACCACTCATTGCCATTCAGTCCATCTACGACGTTCTTCTTTATAATGGTCTCTATAAGAGCGAACAGCTTGGCGCACTTACCATCACGCACATCACGAATGTCAAAGTAAGTCTTGCCATTGTTAGCCGCTACAAGAGCCTTATATATCAGAGAATTGCCCTCATCGGCAGAAAACTGCTGGAGCTTGTTGTTATAGAGGTCAGTAGCGACCTGTGCAACATTATTGATGTCAGTTATATCGAAAGACATAATTTTACCTCCTATATGTTGTCCTATTAGCAAGTCTCTATGGCGTAGTAGATCTTGCCCTTCTTGGTGTAAATATCAATAATCTCACCAATCTTGGTAGAACCTTCAGTGTTGGAAGCAACAGCAAGCAACTTGTTGCCAGCCTGAAGTTCTACAACAGCACCTACAACACGAGCAGTAGTGCCATCAAGGACATCACCAGTTATAGCGAAAATCTGATGAGGCTTCTCAAGGAGATAGCCACGAGAAATGGCATCAGCCTCATTGTAGAAATTGCCAAGATCGCCCTGAAGACGCTCGTCATATATCACTTCGGGAGAAGCGATCAGAGCAACGTTAGCTTTGTTACTATTCTTAGTGGGAACGGTGGCCTTGCGGACTTCGCGAGAACCAGTCTCAAGAGCGCCAACCAGAACCACGCAACCATTGTCTATCTCGGCAGGGGTAAAAGTAGAACTGGCCTGAGTGCCATAGCGCAGGGATACCAGATCGACACCGTTAAAAGTGCCGGACATCTTTTCGGTAATGCAAATACCATGTGCCATTAGTTTTAATCCTCCTGAATTGTCTTTTTAGTAATGCCGAACTTATCAAAAATGCCGCCATAAATAGCGGACGCAGTAGTATCAGCACTATGTTTTACAGCTATCTTGGGAGCTTCAGGCTCCGCCTCAAACTGTACTGTCGGGGTGTGGGCCATACCGCGAATGACGTAGCACTCGCGCTTCAACTCATCAATAGAGAACTTAGAATTGTCGGTCTTTAGAGCTTCAAATTGCTCATTACCAGCAAGATCGGTAAACTCCGCGAATATCTGCTCAGCCTCAGCGGTGCGCTTATATGCACGCAGTTCCTCAACCTCAGCAAATACGCTACGCGCTTCCTCCAGCTTGGCAGCTTCCTCCAGAGTGAGCCACTTGAGAACCATCTTCTCAAAATCGTCATTAAACTCAGCAGTAACGGCCACATCGTCAAAGGTATAACTCATACGACCATTCTCACTGTTGCAGCCGGTATCGGGCGTCCACACGTTGCGCTCAACATAAGCGTAAGTATCGTCAAAGTCCTGAAGCCAGTACCAAGTCTCAGAAGCCACCTTGCCGTCAGGGGTCTTCACAACCTGATCGGGCAGAGCATCAGCCAGAGCGTTGCGCTTCTGCACATAAGTGGCAGAGAACAAAGCGGGTTCGCCGTGAGTCTCGGCGCTCATTGCATCAGCGGGAGCTTCCTCAGCGGCGGTTTTTGCCTGAGCCATTTCATTGGTAGGATTTTCCAGATTATCCTCAGCGGGAATTTCTTTCATCTCACCAGTAGAAGATTCCAGAACGGTCATTTCCTTAGCGGGAAGTTCAGTCTTTTTATCCTTGGGCAACGTTACGTCACCATCCTTTCGGGTATTATTAAAAAGCTCCTCGCTTAACGCGAAGAGCAGTTTTGCAAGCTTGTCATCGTTCTCATCTGCGGAGAACTTGGTGGTAGCCTGTGCGCCTGTCATGGCAGGAGTTACATCCGCACCTAACAGCGTGACGCCAGTAAACTTAAAGTCAGTGATATAAAACAGACCGTCTTGTTCGTTATACTCGTAAGCATCAATGTTAATCTCCATTGACACAGCAACGGATTCACGCTGCTTTAGAATATCCTCGGCCAGATTACTATAGCCACGCCACACATACGCGCTGGCATATACATAATTTTTACCGTCTTCTTCAACGATTTCGGCCTCTAAGCCATCAGCCGGGAATACGCCCACAGGTACTTCAATGTACTCCAAACGGTACTTGCCCTCGTTCATGGGGTCTTCCACTATAGCCATATCATGACCGTGGAAGTCGAACGTGCCATCTTCCTTCTCGACTACATTTGCCAAAACAGGAGTGTTGGCGATAGTAGGAAGTGCCGTTTGCATAGTTTCTTTGGATATAACACTACCATTCGCGTTCTGACCATCATGACAAACCTTCACGCGAAGCTTTATAAAGCGGTCAGAATCATAAGTATTATCAACGCTATATGTTGCCCTGCAAGTAAAAGCTTTCTTGTCCATTTTTTCACCTCCTTTCATGGGTGTAATAGCCCATTAAAAGGGAGCCTATTTGTGAACACGACCTTATGGTCTGCAAGTACCATAGATAGTTCGGGCTTATTCTCAAAACAGTACATCTTGCCATCAACAGTAGGCATAGTGCTGATAAGTTTATAGCCTTCTTGCAGAAGCCGATTCTTAATAGCTTCGTCAACGACGAAGACGAATTTTTCCATTATTTCTCCTTATAATGTAGAAAATTTACATACATGAGCAATCGAACAAGCAGTGAAATTACTGCCTACTGCTTATCACGGGTACGTAGCCCTTCATCAGTAATATTGCCATCATCCGAAGCGGGACGTCCCGGGTCGTTGCTGGAAAGAGTGTTGCTGCTCTGAAGAGGCACAAGACGATTGGGAAGGTCTAATACCTGTGTCTCTAAATAATTCAGCCCCAAAGCATATAGCGGCTCCATACCCAACGTCGCCATCAAAGGAGTGACGGGCAAACCGTACTGTATTGTGCTCATCAAAGTCTTTTGATAACTGTCACGAGTGTATCTGCCACACGGCAGGAATACCAGACGGAAATTCTTACCAAAAGACTGCTTTTGTAAAATACGATTGATAGCTATACCAATGTTGCGCACGACACTCCAAGTCAACGACTCGTCTGCCATACCGCTAATCTCCAAGGCACGAGACGATGTACTCGAACCAGAGAAAATCAGACTGCTAACACCAGCAGCATCCCAAAGATATTTCTCAGAAGCTGCTACCTTATCATTATCAGCCGTACCACTCTGATCGAAACTGATCTTATCAAGTGCCATCGGAGTCAACACGCTACCAACGTTCTCTGGTAGAATTGATTCTAAATTCTGCCAAAATTGTTTGGCAGTATCAAAATCCAATGCCCATTCACCCTGATTATTCAACCCCAGCTTCATCGCTATGAGACAATAATTATCCAATGATGACCTTACCATTTGAAGCGCCTTATAATCTTCAATATCGTAAATCTCCCTTAAAATACCTGCAAATGGAGGTAGGGGGTATAGGAACTCTGTATTAACCTTAATAGCGAAAGAATTGGGCACATCCAGCTCGATCCAACGAGCAGTCGTATCCTCCTGGTACTGGTTATATTTAGTTGTGAACTCCGCAGGAAACAGGGGGAGTTCATCGCTGTACTGGTCAAAATATGAAAAGTCGAACGAGACGTTAAAACAGTTTTGACTCTGCGAGGCTATCTTACAATACTTAGGGTCGAGTATCTGGAAAGCCATGCCATCCTTAGTAACCCATGTAGTAACATAACACACGTCTTCCCGAAAACACGTAGTAAGAATTTTCTTACACTGTGCCGGTATATCTGAACCAGCCAAGAAAAACGCAGTGCGCCTATACTTGTCCTTAATAGATTCGGTGTCGCCCTCATCTTCAAAAGACACCTGACTAATAGTGTAGGCCATATCGCACAAATCCGCAAAATAATGAACAAGCCGGTGGAAGTGACTGCTGAGATTGTACAGCATAACCACAGCATTACGAAGCTGTTCTTCATTGGTTTCGGGGTTTTGTACATAAGTCGTAATTTGTTCTTTACTATATTTGGCAAAGGTTGTAGACTTAGTACTATTGTTTAAGTCCTTATAAACAATCCTTGCCATATTAGCAAACCATGCTTTTTGATGGGGCGTAAATAACCCATCCATGTCAAAGGTCTTACTGACCTCCGCTGATTTAGAGAGGGGAGGGGTGGCGACCTTAATTTCTTCAGGCGCGACAGCCATATGCCAGCACCTCCTTTACTTGATTTTCGGCGCACGAAACGCAAAAAAGTCGATAGGAACCGACTTCTTAACCGTCAACGCCGAAGCATATTCGCTGATATAATACAGAACATATACCAGAGCGGAGAATCTATCCTTATCCAACTGGCGCACTACCTTCTCGACCGATAGCGCACCACTGGGTTGGTACTTGAGTTTGAGGTTTGCCACTTCGTCAAACAAAAGATCTGTTTGAACATAGGGAGTTATGTCAAAATTATTATCTGATTGCCACTCGTTATATAGTTCTGCTTCTTCTTTTTTGCACAACAACCGCAGCGTGCCGCTATCGACCATATTGATAAAATCCGTAATAATACGCGACTGCACGCCCTGCGCCTTAATATCATATAAGCATTTAGGTGCATTGCGCGATTCGGATTGATTAGTGGTGTTTACCGTATCCCATGCTTCATACTTCTGCTGAGTCACAGGGTCAACATTATTCTCCAACAATTTATCTATCAGACCGGAACCCAGACCGTTACCGTCGCAAATAACCATCTTGGGGTTATATTTAGCGGCCATACGCTTAATGATAGCCGCCTGCGCTGTAAAGTTCAGTATATTAGGCACAGTCATCACATTCACAATGTCTACATGCTTGATACGATTAGTGGCGTGGTCTCGGTCAACCTTAGCTACCACTATAGAGGACTGATTATTATTCGTCTTCTGGGAACGCGCCACGTCTACACCCATATAATACTCGTCCGCAGCGTTTTCGGTCTGCATAATAGCCTTGTCCAGCTTACGGCAAGCTAAGAATCTGTTGATATCAATCAGTGCGTTATCACTACTGCCAGTCCATGTGCCGCCATAGTTTTGCGCAAAGGCTATAGGGGACATATTACGTCGTTTTTCGAGTATCTGCGGCTTAGAAGAACCACGCCCGTACCAACAAGGCAACAGCCAATCGGCCCCAATAACCATCTTACCTTTAAGGTCAACCATGTCTTGATACATCTGTATGGAATGCCGCCATTCATCAGATGAACGCCAACCAGGAGTAGACAAAAAGTTAATCTGTTGATTAAGCTCACAAGGGTCAACAACACCAAGCTTACCAACAGTATACCTCGGCACTTCAACAATAGGCTCAATGGCGTCTTGAAAAGTCAGAGTGTCAACCAGAACCGATTCTTCAACGTTAATACGTTTTCTACGCTGACCTTTTGACGATTGAGCGTTTGCTAATGCGTCAAGTCGCGAACCGTTCTTAAAGACAACCAAAGCCTCGTTACGAGTAAACGAATGCTTACTTATTTCGTTAGACAACAAAGGATAAGCCCGCATTAGTTCGTCATACTTGTCCTTCATTATTTTGACAGCATTTTCTTTGGTTTGAGCTGTTACCGCTAAGGTAATACCGGGATACCAAATAGCAAGCACATATTGTACCGCTTGTTCAGAAAAAGACTTAGCAGCGCCTCGTGGCAAACAACCATACGTGCTAAAAAAACGAGCCAGTGAGCGCATTAGAATGCGCTCGTCCAAATCGAGCTTAAAACCGTTATTTGGTCCCTTGCATAAATCCAGAAACGCATCGGGCATCCAGCGACAATAACTCGCAAAAGCTACATAATTCTCCAGCGAATCCCCAAATTTAGAATGTATCTGTGAATAATCAATCGCCACCCAAAGTTACCTCCTCTGGGCCATTATCAACTACTGTTTCATTAGGCAGTACGATAAATTTCTCAATCTGAGATCTATTGGTTTCTGTGGGGTCTTCTGTAAATATACCCGTTGGGTCGCCATATTGCTCTATGTAAGATTTCTTACGATCGTCATAGAAACGATACACATCCTCATAGGTACACTCTGGCTTATCCTCCAGCCTGCGTAAGTAGTTAACCAAACACCATATAATAAAATCTGCCGCATCATTAGGTTTGTACCTAAACTGCGGCAGTATGGGAATAACATCAACAGCCTGTTCAATAGCCTGCGACAACTCCGAGAAGCTATTTATGCCACCCTCAAGGTCAGCCTTGCTCATCTGCTTGGGATTAATTTTCGCCCGATCAGCAGCATCCGCAGACATTTTGGCCCACTTCTGTGCCTCAGTAATATTACCCTTAGAGACGGCTATTTCTTCCTGCACCTTAAACCGGACATATGTGACCAGAGCCTCCGTATGAAAACTGGTAAAATCAACATAAGACTCTTTAAGCTGATTGTACTTAGACCACATGCGCCGATACTCATCATATTTGTATCCTTCGCCAAATAGTTTGATAATATCATCAGTTATCTCCGTGATATCATCCTGTTCCTGCGCAAACATAGGTTTATCCGGGTCGGTAACAGGCACAAACCCCACATCAACAGGTCGTGTTATTTGAACAGGCTCACCCTTGTTTTTCTCAGCAACAAACTCCTGACTCTGTTGCCAGTCCATACCTTTATATGGTTTGATGTTAATATTCTTAATATAGTTGCCAACAATCTGCTTACGGCTCGTTGCATCCACAGTTTTGCCTTGGCAACTCCTATTGTACTGCGATACGGCGGCATCCATCATCTCAGGGAACCACGGTGCATCCATCTTACGCAGTAACTCAACAAATGGTTTAGTTTGCAGTTTTGTATAGTCCTCGCCCAGTAGAGTTTTAGCCATGCAAACTTTACAGACCGGCAATCGCCCGTCTGAATAAATAGGGTTGGAGGTTAGATAAAAATCCTCAATAGGGTGCATCTGCTCACCCGCTGGGCACAACCCACAACGCTTTGCCTCTTTATTGACAGTACGAGGAGCGCGTTTTGCTTTTTTCTTAGCGGGCAAATCTATTCAATCCTTTCATTCCAAAAAATTTAGTCAAATATTACGACATTGACCATTAAAGACGCTGTAGGTACAGTTTCGCACATAAATGTAAGTTGTCCTGCTGCCTGCGCCGACGCTCTAATATCTGCGTCATAATAATCGGTCATAGAATCTTCGATAGGAGCAACAAACAAATCATTATCAGCGGTCACTCCGGGCAAGTTGACCGTCTGGCTTTTATCTGACCAACCATCCGCAGCCAATGTGACGACGCTGCGTATTTTATTGGTTACGCCATCTAAAGCTGCATCAACATACTCCTTTGTGGTTATATCTTTAGGATCATCAACGGGCGAATAACATTTCATCTACCATCACGCTCCCACATATGTGATGCGGACGGTCAGTGCGTTAACAGGAGCCTCAGCACAAGTAACAGTGACCACATTATCAGCAGACACCGTAACGTCAGCTATCACAGACTCATGCGTAGTTGCGTCCATAATAGATACATTCAACACTGTACCCTCAGCGGTGTAAGTAGCGGTAGCTCCAGAAACAGTCAGGTCATAATATTTAATGGGATGAGGCTTATTTATAAGATCAGCATAATCACCGGTAAAAGCAACCGCCTTTAGATCAGCCAAATACTTGATAATCTTACCGATTATAATAGCTAACGACTCACCGGTATTAGGTAACACACGGGTCTCCGCAGAGGCAAAAGCCACAGTGGTATTACTTGTATCGCCGGTCTGGGTAAGGTAATTACTAAGGTCTACACTGGTGTCGCCAAGTATCTCCCAAGTATCATTAATACGCATATACTCAGTATACACATCGTTAGTATCAGAATCGGTCTTAGCTACCAGATAAATAACATTGGTTTTGATAGCTTCTCCTTCGGGTAGAGCATCAACTTTCTCTACACTAAGAGTGGCTATCTGACCAATGAGGTTATTAATCTCGGTCTGAGTATAAGTCTCAGTTTTAAGATAATAATTAGCGAGATTATTGACGGTATTATCTATAAAATTCTCATCATTAGTGAACTGAGACAGGGCAGTAGGCTTGTCAATAACATTTGCCCAGTCAACAGCATCAGCAGTGCCACCACCAGTGGCAGACAAAGTGCCTTCCGCAGTAATGGACAGACCGGCACCAATCTTGACACCACCCACAGTAGATGCAGAGGCAAGAGGGAGGGAGTATACAGTTACTTCCTCGCCACCAATCTTTATGTTGCCGTTGGTCTCGGATGCTTCCACCTTGACACCGGATGATACCCACGCAGTACCATTATAGACATATAGTATTTTGTCAGTAGAATTGTAATAATACTGTCCCTCACGAGGATTTTCCGGGGCAGATGCCAAATTCTGCAACACAGCGTTGAGAATCTGATTTTTATTCATATCCAGATTTGTTAAAACCTTCATTATACCCTCCGTTAATTAAGAAATGCCTTGCCCGAAAACGCCCCGCTGAATACTACGGTAAGCGTATTCGCATCAGTATATGCAATCTCACCTATCACACAAGACCCCGCGCTATCTATCACAGTGACCGCAGGAAACTTGTTAAGATTATGTTGAATTGTCCAAGTACTTGCGGCCACAGACTGAGTGTGGGTGTAGGTTTTATCCACCACATCCTTATTCACAGACAGGGTTTTACCGTCCAACACTAACCCATCACCAAAATCATAGTTAAGGTCGTTCACGTCCAGTGTGCCAACTATAACCTCACCTTGATCGTTGTACGCTTCACGCCCAGCAAGTATATCTTCGGAAGTGGCCCCATTCTTCAACTCCGCAGGTGGTGTATATTTGCTATAAGTGTTAACGTTCAAATAACCTACAAGCTGACGATCTCCAGTGCCAAAAGCGTGAACACCATGCTTTCTGTCACACCTTACCTCAGTTACCAATTGACCATTCTCGTCCAAAACCTCATTGCCAAACGTTATCTCATTGCATACCACAAATGGGGTAGGGGCGATGATAGTGTTTATCGTGCCATCCGCAAACGTAAGCTGTACATCATACCAATATTGGCCATAAGCTAACTTCTTGGTATCATCAGAAGCCAGTTTGACAGTTGCACCCATCTTTTGTATAAGAAAGTCTACCTCAGAATCTGTCTGTTTCACGGTAAAGGTTAAGTTGTCACCCTCAGCAAGCTCATAAACCGTTCGCTTATCAGGCTGACGCACCTCAATATTAAAAGAAGCCGTATCACCACGGGTGATAAATATTTTGCCGTACTCGATTTTAAACAGAATTACCACCTCCGCAGTGTTAAAATTTTTAAACACAAAAACAGGGCAGCCAAATGAAAGCTGCCCCGTTTCGTATGCAAGGGTGAAAGGGAAAGAAGACCCTCGCAATCGCTAATGGTGGGCAGTTCAGGATGCCCAGCCTGAGCATATTTTAGATTCCGCTCGTCCTGCTCGACGACGAGATCATACAATCAGGTTTTTAGTCGCCTGTCCGACATACACAGAAGTTGCGGCATCATCTCACAGCCGCGCTATATCTCTGTTACTTGGACTTGTTAAACATACAATCCACACCCGCACAATCGTTAAACATGCGAAAGCGAGGGAAGTATTATTTGTAATCTATAAAATGTTCACCATAGAGAGCGTTCAACTCATCAAACACATGCCCCATGCCAAGACCATCCTTATTCGGTTTCCAGATACCATCCTCGTCGTATTCGCCCCCTCCTATGCAGTACTGGTACTGCTTTGGGTGAGTTTCTGCAAGGCGCTGGAAGCGGGTAGGACATTTATCATGATGGCAACCAAATCCGCAAAATATACAACCAGTACGAGTGGCACCGGTAGTACGCACTATACCATTCTCGTCCTCTACAATATCTCCGTAAACCGAACAATATGGGATGCTGTAATCTCGTAAATACCGCAACACATCCTGCTCTGTCCAAAACGACAAAGGTTTAGACACGGGTACTTGACTATCAAAAGCATTACACCCAACAGTCATCCACGCCTGTTTGCGCAGCATACTCTCAGTTGCCATCGTGCCTACATATGGACGCGAACCGGTACGCCGTTCAAAGTCTCGCATAGGTGTTTCTTTCATAATCAAACAACACTTATGCGAGAACGAGATAGGCAAATCCGCCATAGGTTTATACTTAACATAATGACTTGCTTTAAATTTAGAATGTGACCCATCAACATTTACCGCATTTAAAGCTCGTATTGCCCATCCTGAACCCCGCTGTGCATAATATAGTTTGTGGGACACTTCTTTGCTGATACACGGATACCCAAACTTCCGAATTACCTCATCAAACCGCATTTTAGGGCGCAAAATAGTTACATTTTCATGCTCTTTCACAAACGCCTGTATTTCGGGATACTCTAATCCAGTATTAACAAACACCGCTGGTACATCTGGATACATTTTTCGCACTATATCTAAAAGTACAGTGCTATCTTTGCCTCCACTAAATGAAACATAAACCTGGCCATCCCAATAGTCATACCATTCCTGAATACGCCGCTGCGTCATAATAACTTTTTGCTCAAGCGGCAACGACTGCATCTGGGCTAAATCATATGATGTATGCTTATTTTTCTGTTCACCCATACTCTATATCAGCCTCACTGGATACATGGCCTCAATACCACAATCCGAACACACACATACGGTCTGTGACGGCTTGCCACCCAACCTATGTTCAAGCGTAAACTGGTCGCCACCACCAGATAAACAGCCACTCTGTA
This sequence comes from Lachnospiraceae bacterium, assembly GCA_004556565.1. Lineage (GTDB taxonomy): Bacteria > Bacillota > Clostridia > Lachnospirales > Lachnospiraceae > Schaedlerella. Next base: position 72,428 of record SFGN01000008.1, read on the forward strand.
TACAAGCAACGCCATTCACATCCATATACGCCGGGGTGTGCTTATGCGCTGTTACCACAGCAGAGGGAATAACCCCCAAAAATGAAAACAGCTTTGCCATACCTGCTTCAGTAAACGTATCAAAATCTCCGTGATTAACCAGATATACCTTGCCACGTATTTCCATCATATCCAGCGTGTCATTAAAGGCCTCACTGAACGGCCAAAACTCCACATTCTCACAATGCTTGAGTTCTGATTTAGCGTGCCAACCTACCAATATATCCAAACGTTCACCCAACACCGCATCTTTCTTATTAGGGTTAATACGTGAATGATTACCTGCCACAGACGACACATACACATGCTCAAATATTGTTGACAACTCGTGCAAAAAGCCAGACAACATTTCACCAGCTAACATAACCTGCTCAATCACATTTTCTCGATTCTCTATAGCTATAACCGAATGCGGAGCACCGCTTATCATGTCTCCCAAAATTGCAACATGGGCGTTGACGGCGTTATGCCGCCTCTGAATATCTCGGATGCTACATAAATATTGTGACAATCGACTAAGGGCTATATCGCTATTGTACTTGCCTGTATAACTGTCAAAAGCCATACCAATATGCCAATCACTGACACATATCAACAAGTCACAACTACCATTAATCTGAGGTGTAGTTGTAACAGGGAACCTGACCTTGCCCAACTCAGCCAACCTTTGTTCCCAGATTTCATTATTGACTTCATAACGGGCGTGCTCACGCAGCTCTTTATTGAGTGCTACGCGCTCGTCCCGAAGCTTCATGCGTTCTTTTATAATTTCCTGCTTGCTCTGACGCAGACGCTCATCATCATCGCAAAACTCCTGTTTCTCAAAAACCGCCTGCCACTTCTTGCCAGCCGCATAGTGCTTCCGCCATACGCTCACGGTCTTTTCCTCGCCGCACTCCTCATTGAGAATGGGAGTAAGTGCTTCCCACGTCTCGTCTATCAGGCCATCATCCTTAGCCTTACCAATACGGTAAAGGTATTCTTCGTCCAATAACTCATCGGGGCGACGTTTCAAATCAACCATGACGCCTTTGCTCCTTGTGATATTGGTCGAGAAGACGAGCGGTGAGCCTATCTTCAGGCACCACAAATTTCTTCTTGCGGGCGTTGGCGTATTTGTTCAACACAACTACATGTACGCCATGATCACGAAGATACAGGGATTCCTCACGGGAAACGTTAATCAAAAAATCAGTCCTTTTCGTATCAAAATTAGGGGAAAGACGTGGGTCTCTCCCCTTATGCGTAATAATTTTTATCAAAATTGGATTAAAAACATGAAAAAACAGCTAAATACCTACGAAAAATCACAGCGTTACATATGTCTGAATTTTTGTACCCGTAACCGTGTTTTTTCTTTTTTTAAGTCACACTGACAACGATTGCACCGTACCTTGGAATTGTTGCGTATATCCACAAAAAACTCTTCACCGCAATCCACGCAATACATAGACTTAACATTGTGATGTCTTGTACCACAATAAGGGCAAGTGGCGGCATCATCAATAGGTGTGAAGCGGTTGTAACATTTCTGGCAGAGTATATCATCCCTCTCTGACAGATTCTTTTGTAGATTCTCTAATACCATATCCCCAAAAGCTCCCCAGAACGCCGCCTTACGCACCGCGCTGGTTAACCCAAAAATGCCTAATATGATAGCATCCACAACATATTGGGGATTATCACGTCCCTCAAACATCTTCCGCCGCAACTCTTGATACTGATAGGTGTAACGATCAACGCCATCCTCATCAACATTACCAACTGTTCGGACAGCCATTTTGCCGGACAGCTCTTTATACTGCGCTATAATCTCATCAACCTCAGCGGTGCGCTCCAAGCCTGGATTATTCATCAATATATGATAATCAAACCTGCCACCCTTGCGCTGATTAAAGTTAAACTTGAATTTGGGCACTATATCTAATAACCGATTCACAGGACTACCGTTACGAGGCTCGACCTGTTCCTCAGCCTTATTCTTAGCATACACGAAATAATGAGGTACTTTCATGCGCGTCGCCTTACTTATCTGTTCTGCTATGTCCTTCGGAGCTACAGACTTATATAAGGTTTTGGCATACTTTTACTACCCTCGGTTTCCCGATATTTCAATAGGGGAATAGACTATATCTTCACCTGCCATTGGCAGGGGCCAGCACTTCGCAAGCCGGAATTGCACCAGCTCACTACTTCCTCTCGGAATAGTCGTTGTACTTTTCTCCGCATAGAGACTTAGCACAGGATTGTCATATAGCATTTACTATGTAGATTTCCCCTGTTAGCCAGACCGCAAGCGACCATTTCCTGCCGCGCCAATCACTCGTCAGTCTGACACCCTGCATATGCAGGTTCACTGGCTTATCAACCACGCGTCACCACGTGGCGTGACTAAATTTTAATCAATAACCTCATTATTCCGATAACACAACCGCTTTATCGTGTCTAAATCCGGCACCGCGCTGTTCCAAATTTTAGAAATGGCATTAGAGACAACACCGATGTTACCGCCAGTCATAGCCGCCACCATACCGTCATAAATGCTCTGTGGCGTCACCGGCTTAGACGATGCCTTCCTCATAGGGTAGAACAGCGGAACAATACCCTCCATGTTACGCTCTGCGGCGGTAATCAGCGTTTTATCGGCGCAAACCAAAGATTTGTCACCGTCATTCAACTCGCTCTAAGCAAGTTAGACTATATCTTAACCATATCGTTTCCGACTTAGGTTCTCGGCGCTTCCACCTGCGGAGTTGCACCGCAGATGTACTCTACTTGGTACAATACTGCCTCTGTCACCAAAACAATATCGCCCTTTCGATAGTCGTTGCACGTCCCTTAATAGGTTTCGCACAGGATTAGCCGTAGCTTTCCCTGTTAGCGCAGCTTGATAAGCTACACACCCCGCATTTACGGGTTCACCGAGTTTTATTTCCTACGCTTTCACGTAGGTTCGACAATGTTATTTATCGAACATAAGAATTTTACTTATTAAATCATGGCAGCTTGTATAAATACCCCGCTCTCCAAACCACCGTTTGCACTGCTCATTACCGGCCACATTATGCCGTACCGCATGTTCACGGTATAGATGTGGGCTGCGCAAACAATCCAGCTTCTCAGCGGCAGGGAAGAGGGCGGCATATACCTCGCCATCCTGCAATAGCCCCTTCGGGTTTTTATCGCCCAGAAACAGAAACTCACAAAATGCATACAAATCGGGTATCAAAAACAGATACTTACCATAGATAGACAACTTACCACCCCAAGCCCACTTTTCCATGGATTGTTTCAACCCCCGGAGCGATTCACGGTAATACTTATCTTGCAACAATTCTGGATAAAGTAGCAAGCATTCTTGCGCTGGGGATTTATGCGGATTACCTTTTGTTGCACCAAGCGCCTTCAGCATGGTACGCCGGTCATTACAGATGTGTTCAAGTTGATATCGTGTCTGCGCACTCAACTTCAACAGCTCATCATCCGTCAGATCTGTTAATGTTTGGAGCATCTGATAGCCAATAGAGGCATTATCTATGTAATCTTCTTCCCAATTACATATACCAGCAGTGCAACCATACTCTTTGTAATACTGTTTGTACTGCTCCCAGCTCTCATAATATTTCCAAAGTTTAAACTGACTCTTACAAAAGATAACCTCTATACCCTCAGCCAGCACATCATGCACTTGCCCGTAGATATCTTTTACCAGACCATAGTTCCAACCATCCGCCTTGCTCTTTTCCCGGATGAACTCATCAAAGGGGAACGCCGCTATCAATCCCTTCACCCACGGTAAACGTATCATAGTGTTCTTGCCCCCAGTGAGGCGGGGGAGAACCATACCACATCCATCTGTATGCGCGATGTCTATGTCCATCTCTTGTCGCGTGATTTGATATGTTTTGTCGTCGATATAATCCACCATACCATGTACAGCGGTTTCCATGTCTTCAACAACAATAGACTTATCAATATCAAAGTCTGGCCAGAGATCAGTGGCCGAGTTACCCAACGCCAGATAAGCTAAGAACTTATTGGTGTTACACCCACCAAGCTCATTGATGTGGTCGAGTGATAGCCCACACATAATGGTTTTCTCATGCTGGAGATACACATCTTCACGTATAAAGACCATTTTCTTGCATCTGATCTGCCCAGCAGAGGCCGTATATGCTCTATAATGTACCCCATTATAGTCAAATCCATTTAGTACCATATCCCGGAACACGTCATAATAATAAATGCGGATAATCATAATAGCATCGGTCAACTCATTAGTATTCAATTGTAATGTTCTGGTTAATGATGACTCAAAAATAGATATGATATTGCTGGGTTTAAGGAACTCTGGTCTGAGATGACGAAGTGGCGGGGGAGAAGTGAACGCTTCCCGCAAACGCTGTTTCTCACGACGTTCTTCTATCTTTGACTGCTCAATACGCTCATATATTTCCGGTATCTCTTCCTTCATCGGCACTACAAATACCGTACTTCGTCGTACCCGTTCTAATCGCTCAATTGCACATTGCTCAGTGATATTCCCTGAATAATAATCTTGAATAATCTGGAGTTCTTCTAAATCCTTGCGTTGCTGATTTTTTAGCTCAAAGATGTGCTCTTCAATACTGTGCTCATAATCAGTAAATAATGCAGAAGTGTCAAAACTGTAACAGTGAATCTGATTTTGAAGTGCTATATTTCACCACGTCCTTACCTTCAACGGCAACTACGGTTTCCGCGTAGTCCCAATAATTAAACTCTTCCTCCAAATAACGCCACATAGCGGCTATATGGTCATAATAGTCCTGATTTATTTTCCCTCAAATCCTTTCATAGTCTGAACCACAGTGTTCGTAAACCAACTCTCATACCGCTGAAGATACTTGCGTTTGCTGTACAACATTAGGCGATAGATGCACGGTTCCTTGAGGCACTTAGTCGGTTGCACGTAATTGTGTTTATCTGGTAACGGGAAGTACATCCACTCATCCTCAAATGTATGTTTCTTAATCACATCCTTCAAATGGTTAAACTCCAATCCCCGTGCCGCATCCACGCCGCAATACCACACATTACCGTCTTCGACCACAGCTCGAATTGTACCAAACACCTCATGTGTAAAAGTATGAACTTCCAACTATTCTCCTTTCTGGGCACGCGCCTTACGCAACCTGTCTGCTGCCGCTACCCGTTGTTCTTCCGTCATTGAGCGCTTATCGCGCTTCGCGCTTCGTATGCTAACTGCATTAGCCGGAGCGTGATAAAATGCAGCTATCATACGCCCGTCCTCTTGTACAATTTTATCCACCTCCCAACCCTGTTTGTTGAACTTAGTCAGATGTGCGGGCACATTCGTATATGCCCTCCAGAACTTGCCTACCTTGTCATATACCAAGGTAGTTTCCATTTCTTCGGAACAATAGCCCATCGATTAATCCTCCCCATCAAAATCTTGCCAATACTGTTCAATAGGCCGATATGACCACATCACACTGCCGCAATCATCACACCACGGCTCAATCCAGCCCATAGACACCCGCGTGGCAGGAGCGCCGCACCCAGCGCATGTCCGCCGCGATACCTGCTCATACTTATCCAGCACAGCTTCCACGGTATCATTAGCGGGGAAGACGTACCCAGTCAAGCTGCCCCACTTCTCTTTTAAGTAGACGTCAAAGTCGCGGTCTCCAATAGCAACGTTTAAATCCGCTACCAGAGACTCACCAAAAGCATCGCGCCAACCAGCAGGCAGGTCATACAAATTATCTAACGTCATATCAATACCTCGTTCCGTCGAAAGGGTCGTGGGGAGGAGTGAATAGCAAAATCGCTACAAACAAGACGCCAATCATTATTAAAAACCACATGGCACATCCTCCTAAAGCCAATCGCTTATTTCTTTTTCTGCTTTGTCCAAGCACTCATCGGGTGTAGTACCAGACCATTCATAGTGTCTGTGTGGCCCTAAAATATAGCAGTATAGTCGTAAGGTGTAGTAATTTGGTACTCTGCTGGCTTCTACGTCCTCAAAATAATCTGGATAACACACTGTCCATTCAAATGTCCCCTCACAGTTTTTACAACACACGTCCTGTTTCACTGCTGCTTGTATTGCATTAAATACCTTAGCACGCAATTCCCAGAAGCGTATGAGGTTTACAGTATCAATCACAATTTACAACCTCCTACAATTAGCACCTAATCAAATACATGGAAACTGACTTAGTGGTTATCCATCTATTACCACCCCACACAGGGCACAAAATGACCATCAACCATCGCATATATCATCACCGTCCTTCGCATCCAGCTCTTTCATCTTCCGCAATGTCCACTTTCTAAGCCGCCTTTTACTTTGACGTTTAATACGTTCCTTGGGGAAACGCCCATCGCCCCGGAAGTCTACCCAACAGTTGGTCCAACGCAAATGATTCATCCTATGCATCGTTGCCACTGATCCCGTCTGCCATGAATCCATGGGCCTTACAGAAGTCTTCATACTCACGTTTAGCTTTCTCGTAATCAGTTCGATAAATATCTACTTTTGATTCATAATCTGATAAATGCTTTTGAGTACGCTCTATCTCAGCCTTGGCTTGAGCGATCTTATGAAGGCAAGATTGATAAATATCCTTTAAAGATTCGAGATGGCTCTCGAGAGACTTTTTCTGACGATAATATGTTCTCTCACTATCATCCATACCTTTTGGTATAAGATAGTAATTGCGCATGTGATGCATATAGTCACGTTGTAGGAAATTGAGTATATCAGTACCTGAAGATTTAAGATACAACCTGGTCTTGTTCCGATAGACTACTACGTATTTTTGTGTCTGTTTATAAATCCTATCTCCGACTTTTGCCGCATCGAATTCTTCTACTGTCATATGTTATCCTTTCTTCGCATTGTAATTAACTTTATACTGACTTCGTATTTGTCTGCACCCATTGTATTGCCTCTCCGTGGCTGCAATAGTCTGTTTCTAAAACATTGTATTCATCGGAGTTAAACCATGCTTGGTCACAGATACCCCAGTTACCTAATTCTCTGGTTTCCTCATCCAGTGTCACAGGATGATAGTGTCTACAGTACTTGCACAGCACTACCTTCTCTACATCAATGGCGGAAGGAAAATTTTCTACTCTACTTACACACTCATCAAAACCAGAAGTATAGTGGTCGTACTCGCCATATGTACCCATCAAAATTTGTAATCTGTGGTTTAATTCGAATTCTAACGCTTCCCGATCCATATACTCTTTACGCATCTTATTTTCTTTCCCCATTTGCACAATACCAACCTCCAGTTGGATAATGACAAAATAGGGCACATCGCCCTTGAGCTGAATCATTCATTTTTGTCCAGTACATGCAATTCTGACACCGTACTACCGGGGCAACGTCGGCAGCGGGGATATTGAGAATTGCCGCTTCGAGTCGCTCACCACTCAAATCAATGTCTGAGGTATTATAGTAAATGTCAAGAACGGCGTCTATGGCATCCTCCCGCTTGATATACACAGTCATTGTCAGGCCTCACCAATCTGCATTGATTACCACTTTATTGCCATGCATCAACGCCCTTGCTACCAAATCCTCGATTTTGTTGTAGTTATTCGGCAGGTAGTCAGAAACAAACTGTGCAAGTTGCTTTGCTTGTTTCTCGTCAAGCGCCATATCAAGTCCGTACCAATCGTTTTCATCAGTCCGCTTTTCATACGGAACGTAGTATCCGATTGGCTCAAGGAAGTCGTACCATACTCTCCCACCAGAATGCTCTTCACCGATGTCCTGTGCCGTTACCAGCCGTCCGCAGTCTGGGCAGTAGAACTCTTTCCGCTCTTTAATCGTGATGTCAAGACTCATTACTATGCACCTCTTTCTCCGCCATCTTCACAGTCCATTCGTAGAAGCTGACTACTTCTCCCTTTTCTGAATGGCCATACCAGTCAGGATTGTGCTTCATCGACCAGTCCAACCTCCGATTTGCGGTGGCAAGTTGGTCGCGGAAAAAGTTAAGTCTGCTCTGCTCATGGCTGACAGATACAAGTTTCATCGGCTACCTCCTTGTCCATCTGCGCGTCGCAGTTTCCGTACCTTTTTAGATAAAGCTTTAACCCTGTTTTGCACGTTTCGCAAAGGTCAAGACGCTCGTACTGAAATCCCGTACTACCCTTGGTTATTTCGATAATGAATCTTTCGTTACATTCACTGCCGCATCTGTCGCAATAATATTTAATTGCCATGCTTATCCTATTTCTCCTTCACCAGCTTGTACAGCGGCTCCTCGTTGTTGTGGATCGTTATCATTTTTCTTCCTCCCATATCAGCGGCCTTCCCTCTGCGTCTACCATTACGCAAACGCCGCCTTTGTATGTTCGCAGGTATTGTACCCCAGTGAGGTTATCGACATATATTTCATAATACCTCGGACTCGCATCCAGCACCCACAGTCTTTGGTTACTGGCCTCTGCCTTTCCGCACCCGCACAGGGCGAGGGTCAGCAGGGTTAATATTGTTATTGCTATTACTCGTTTCATTTTTCCTCCTTATCCATTAGAGCACCGCAGTTGGGGCAGTACGGAGTATCTATATCAAAATCAGGGTCGTTATCTTCTGAGCGGTTAAATGCTTGTTCTAAACATTCAGAGCAATACAAATGATATTTATTTTTTAGTATTTGCCCCCAACAGCAAGCCAAGTCTTTTCCAAATACCCACCGCCCATGCACCACCGGGGCAACATCAGCGGCGGGAATACTGTCAAGGAGGTCTATGCAGAGCCTAAAACAGTCTGCCGCCTCATTGGCCTCGTTTAATAGGCAATCTGTGATCCATATTCTAAGCCGTTCCTTAGCCACCTCTCGCTCTATGTACTCTTTAACCATTATCAACACCTTCTTTCTTCTCCCCCAGATCGCAAAATCCTTCATGCTTGACTTTCCTACATCCATAATGGGACTCACACCAACGATTTCCGAATATCTCATCCTCGTGGCTGTATTTACACTCCCGACATCTGATCACCGGAACGGCGTCAATGGTGGGGGCTTCTCGGATCATCGTTTCAAATCTGCAATTTCCATCATCCATTAAGAATGAGCAGTCTGCGCAACTAACATGAGGGCATAACACTTCTTGATATACTCTCATCAGGGCGTCAGCATCAATCAGTCTCATATTGTTTCCTTCCGATTTATCGTATATGTTCTTTATTTCAAGACATTCTGTACGATAATTCATACTTCCTCCAATGCCTTTTCGGCTTCTTCACGGGTGCGGTAGTAACCTCGTCGTAACTTCCCGTCATCAGTAAGTAGATACAGACGGAATCTGGTTTGTTCAATGAACAAATTTCTATATTCGCACCCTTTACACATCCTTTTTGTTCCGCAATCTCCGGGGAACGTGCAATCGTCAACAACCCGATATATTCCGTCCCCGACCCTACATGGCAATACCACCAGCCGTCCGTCTTTCTCTGCCCGGAGTAATTCGCGAATATGCTCAGTAAACTCCGGTTTAGCAGAGAACGCATCGTCCACAACATTTTTCAGAAACACAATTTTCTCCGGCTCCAGCCCTATATCCTCATATTCGGCAAGGCGGTCATAAATTTGTTTATAACTACAATCCGTACTGCAATGTCCAATGCCGCCGCAACAAGTGCAGGGGGATTCATCTTTTTCGGTTAGTCTTTTCATATGTCCTCCCAATCTAATGCCTGGCCACAAATATAACAATACTCGTAAAATGCACCTGCAACCCATTCGCCGTCCATTTTTGTAATACACCGAGTTCCACACACCGGACACCTATAATCTGTCAACAAACCATTAACCTTTACAATTCTAATCTTCTTGGGTATCTCTTTTTCAATGCTTCCTTTTCTGACCTGGCAACATACCATAAATCCAGCGATTGTAAGTGAAATAAACCCAACTGCCATAATTATTATGTTGCTCATACATCCTCCCTTGGTAGCGCAGGCAGCGAACTGGCCGGACACATTGTACATGGTTTCCCGTCCCCACTCGATGGTGGATTGTATAGGCATAAATCGCATGGCGTTTTCGGCTCATGATGTCTCATTTTGTCTGAATAGCACAGCGGGCAAGCCTTGCAACACTCAATAGGCTCATCATCGTCTGTGCCATAAATTTGATATGCACATTCACCATCACCACCGTCCGGTTGATAGCATGGTGGTATAGATTCTTCCCTTTGCTCACGAAGGGCGGCGATTGTAAATTCAACGACTTCACGTTGTTCTTCTAAGACTTTCTTACGATCTCCGTAGGTACGATATAGCAGTTTATCAATCTCTGAATTGAACTGTTCCCAATATTCAATAGCTTCTTTATTTGTCATAACTCATTACCTCTTACATAAATTTGCATAAATACTGCTTTTTTATCCAAGTATTTCATAAGCCCAGCAAATGTAGGCCGCTTTCCTCGTCTTTCGCACATCATGGCATAAAATTTCACGCCTTCTCCGACATCCGCAAGCCAATCTGCCCCATAACCTCCCTCATAGGCAACCTGTTCATATCTCTCAAGCTGTTCTGAATATTCATTGTATTCATTGTATTTATTCATAACTCATTTTCCGTTTCACTTACACCATCGCAAATGTCCAAAATCTGTTGGAGCAATTCAATCTGCCCGTTTCTGTGACCATATCGATACCCGGTTGTATACGTTTCAACAGTGTCTCCGCTATTCTTGGCTTTTTCAGCAACGAGTGCTTGATACTTGGCTCTCAAATCTTCAAGCTCCGTTGTATCCATAACCAAAGCAACATCGGCAACAACCCTGTTAATGGCATTTTCTATCTCTTGATATTCCGAGGGATATAACTCTACTGCATCACAAGCAGCTTCTATCGCCTCGCTTTTGGTTATATATTCTTTACTCATTGCCGCTCCTTTCTTCTGCATAGTTTCTTCTAAATGCCCGATTCATATATCGCTTTGCCCACTTAATCCAGTTTTTTGAAACACATATCCAATTTTTTTCATACAACCGCCACTGAACATCGTGAGGCTTACCAGATATACGTTTATATGAGGATTTACTCATTATTCCCTTCCCATCTTCTTCCCACATTCAGGGCAATATTCTGGCAGCCCAGATCGATCATTAACCCATATGCCGCAATAAGAACAACTATACTCAGCATAGGAACAGTAAGCATCAGGATCATAACAAAGGTCATTTTTTTTAATCCAATGAGCGCGATATACATCACAACATTCATCAGTTTTATCAGCAGCAGGGAATTCTCGTATCTTTTCAAGCACACTATTAATCACGCAAGAACGGCACCAATCTCCACCCAGGTCACCGCCTTGCCCCTTACACGGGGCGCAATAGTGTTTTTCCACCTTGTCTATAAGAGCTTCCCGGCTAATGTGGTCACTCATGGTCAGCCCTCCTGTTCGCTTTGCTTAAATATCGTTTTGCCCAGCGTATCCAACGGTTTGATATGCAAAATACGTCCTTGTGGTATAGTCTGTCTTGCACATCTGACGCTTTTCCTTTGGTGCGTTTATACAGTGCTCTCATCACACATCCTCCAATCACTTAATCGCATATAGTCTTAAACGCTGGCACATAGCACATCTCATCCTCATCAAAAGAAACAATTAGACGGTATGTATGTTTACGTCCTTCAATCATTGCTCGCCCTTGTTCTATTTCATATCCAAAGGTATTATTAAGCATCGTCATCACCTTTACAAAGGTTACTTTACTCTTACATATAGGAAACAATCGGCACTCTGCCGCCATGTTCACTATAGCTTGTTTATCTTGGTCACGCCAAATACGAAACTTCTTAGCAGTTTCACCGGATGTGCCTTTAGGTACTAACCAATGAGAATTGATATAGTTAATAAAGCGTACATCATCTGAACCAAGCACAAATTTTTTCGTACCATAAGCGTCGTGAGCCACTAAATGAGAAATAGCCTGAAACCAAGCAGCGCACTCTTTATTCGCCATATACGCCTTAAATCGTTGTTGACTGGCATATATATACGGGTTACGCTTGAAATTGTCGCTATGTACAAAAGTATCAGCCACTACTAATTTATCAATATTATAGCGGCATCGCCCTACAAACTGCGTTACATGCAATTCGTCAGTCATACAACTAACCACATTGCGCACGCCACTCGTTTCGCGCAGATTAAACCCTTCTCGGAAGGTACTGGTAGTAATTAACACATCTAACTCATGTGCCACGCCTACGTCATCATAATAACAAGCCGGTAATTCTTCGTACTGCGCTATATAATCTCGAATCCGACTCATCTCAGCATTAAACTGATCGTTGTGTGGACTAATCACTACGGTTGAGTTTGGGATATGCGCCTCCAACGTCCTACACAGCTTAACAGATGGACACATTATAATGGTCTTACCGAGCAATTTATTGGCTGTAATAAGGTAAGGGATAGTGTCAAAATCCGTGCATATCATTTGTTTCGCCTGATACCCAATGACCGGTTTGGTATTAAGCCTGTTTATCGGAACGCTCCATTCATTTTCACAATAGTCAATAATACCCGTAGTTGCACTCAAACCAATTACTGTTTTATGCCCACCATATATCACCTCTCTCAACCAGAAGCGCAGCAGCTTAATATCTGTAATGAATGTATCACTAAATAGAGCGTGGCATTCATCCAATATCAGTATCTTCACTTTACCCAACACTTCTTTGCCTGCGGTCTGCACGGCATCAATCAACTGGTCATAAGTCATCAATAAAATACCGTGTTTCAGCATTATATCCTCGTCATCTTCAAGGCCATTCCAATACTGAAGCACATTATCTCCACGCCGATATTTAGTTGTGTTAATATTCCGAGCTTGCTGTTCCTTGGTAATAGAACGAGAGGTGACAAAAAGAATTTCATACGGTTTAACATCGGGATAGTGAGGCAACAACTTGTTTAACACCCAATAAGTTTTACCTGAGCCACATCCAGCCGTCACAAGATTAAATTGGTCTTGTCGCAAGTCCTCTATATGGATTACATCAGAAATAAACGCTATAAATCATCCCTCCAATCATGCGTCTTTTTCCCCGCGACCAGTGCAAGGTGGCGTTAGCCGATACTGGACAAAAATTGGAAATCAGTATTCACAAATTTCCAAAAAGTGTCCACTTCAATATTAAGTTGTAAACACAGATGGAACTATAAATAAGACGTGCTTATAACTTAGTGTACATATCATAGCATATCTAAGATGGGTTGTAAAGGGGTATTGATATGAACAATAGCAACAGGGAAGTATATATTATTATATATATATAATTATATCTGTCGCGCAGCGTGTGGATTGGATTGGCGCAGCTTCGCTGCGCGTTATGTTTACGATGCTCGGGCAGTTCGCTATCGCTCACTCGAGAAGCCCTCGCCTCGTAAAGAGGTATTTTTTTAACTTATCGAGTCAGCTTATTGATTTTTATAACCATATCGGCAAAAACATAGCAAATTAGGGCATTTTTGAACATTTTGACATCAATTTGAAGCAAAAATACACCAATTTTTGCTTATTTTACTTGGTTTTTAATATTTTTGGAGGGGGTTTTAAAGGGGGAGGTCAAGCTTTTAAAACGATGTTACCCAGAACAACGTTAGACGGGGGAGATGGTTTTCAATATCGGACATGCAAAGAGAAATTTAGAGCCGCGCTCCCGGTAAAGAGTGTGTAGAAAGGTCCACCTGTGAATGGGGTGGTAAGTGGTGTTTTAGGGCTGAGTCTGGGGAGTAGAAGTACCACACGGTCTGTGCTGCTGTCGGTTTTGCCCAACGGTTGAAAACGCCCCCGTTATACCTAAGTCCGCCATACCACCAAAAAGGCGGGCTTTAAGGCGGGATACGGGGGAAGCGGAAGCGGCCACGCCGCGACACGGACAATATAATATATATGGGGTACTATAATTTAGGCTTATAAAAGGCATAAAAAATTATAATAGTCTGTTGACATTGTAAGCAATACACCTGTATTGCATTATCCTGTATGTCCGCATATAATATGTATATCCAAATTACGGCTTGCCCGCCGATAGGGTAGAAGGGACGCACATATGATTAACAGCATTACTCACACCACCTTAGAACACGCTACTATTATTGCCCGTACTGTTTTACGTACTTGCGCCAATAGTGGGGACTCACCTAAAATCATCGACATGCGGCGCGATTTGAGCGGACGCGATGCCCGCGCTTATCGTATGTATGCGGCCATGGATGACGCTATAACCGTATATGACGATAACGGCAATTATCGCAATACCATGATTGCGCCAGATGTGGCCGCCGTCATGCCCGATCCGTTAACCGATGCTGCCGATTTGATTAACGTTGCCGCTGTAGCTATTTTAGATATAGGCCGCCAATGTCCTTGCATCCTAACGGCCATTAGCAATGATACGCCATATGTCATGCCCGATACATTACGGCGCAAAGTCTACCGCGCTGTTAGTCAATACATATATGCTAATGCCCATCGTCCCGCATTACGCGATACATATATAGAGGACTTACCGCATAATGACGCCGGGGAAATTACGGATGTTAATTATATACGGGTAACGCGTTATTATGACGTTGATAATATTACAGATTATAACGCTATGCAGTCAATGCTAACGCGCATACGTACGACATTAACCGCCAAACAATGGACGGTACTACACAAGCGTCTACAGGGCAAAAGTGACATTGCCATTGCGGCCGATTTGGGCGTTACGCAACAGGCAGTCAACGCCACACTTCAACGGATACGCCGCGCCGTTACTACGTTGTACCCGTATGAGACACGATACTTGCATATTGATTAGCATTTAGGCCGGATACCCGGCCTTTTTTTTTGCGCTTATTATGTATATTTTTTTCATCCATATTTTATAAAATTTTTATTATTTACACGTTGTATTTAGGCCATCTCATTACACTATACACGCCGGACAGCACAAGCCCGGCACACCTCACGCGCTGGAGTGAATAGCGGCGCGGCAAAACTTTGAGCTAAAAAGTTTGACTGTATCGGGGTTAGTCACCGCCAACACGTATCAATCATGTTATGCAATGGCATATATAATGCGGGCGTATCCGTATTCGTTCCGCGTCTACGGATGTAAGCGCTTATCATGCAAATTCGTTCCGCGTCTGTGCATGAGTGCGGCATATATGACGGCGTGTATGTGCTGGATATGTGCGAGGGCATTTATGTTGTTTATCAGGTGGGCTGCGCCTGCGGGCGTGGCCTGCCTTTTTAAGTTTTTGATTAAGCGTTTAGCGCCTTAATCAAAGGCTTAAAGCCTTTAATACAAATTAAAGGAGATATAACAATGAACATCAATGAAACTATGGATAAGCGTGCAGCTTTGGAAGTGTCCGTCACTAAGCTGAATGAGGCGATTCTTGCCAATTCCGCGCATGAAGTCATCGAAAAACAGATGCTTGCTATTGCGGAAGATGTCAAGACTTTGAACAAATCCCTTGTCACCGATGAGTTTATGACGTTGCGCGACAGCGATAAGCCCATGTATAATGCCATTTATAAGTTGGAAGTTCCTGTCGTGCGTGTTAAGGAAACTGATGAGAAGTGGATTGTGGAAGAAGGCACAAAGGTTATCGATCTGGTAGCCCTTGAGCGCTTCTGCAAACCTGCGGATATTGCCAACAAACCCGGCTGGTCTTATCGCGCTGAAAACGTCGCCCGTCTGATGGCGGCTCGTGCCACAAAGGACATAGGCGGCGATTACAAAGACCTGCTGAACAATTATCGCCTTACTAAGAAGGCAGATCGCACGCAAGAGGCTTGCCCGATTAGCAATAGTCAGTTGACTAAGCTCTTGCAGGATTTTGTGGATATGATCCTGTTTGAAGACAATGGACATGGCCTTAATGCTTATAAGGTAACTTCGCAGGATGTGGCTTTTATTCTGTACACGGCCTGCAAGCCCGGTAAAGCGCCTAAGACCGTCACTATGCCGCAAGCTAAAACGATTATCAACCTTACTACGCAGGTTATTAACCGTATTATAACGGGCGACAGTTATAAGTCCCTTTATAGGCGTAATGAGGATTGATCAGGAATTGAAATTTATTTCAATTTCGATTTTTACGGGGAAATGGATTTCATGCCATTTCTCCGTATAAGCCGTCTGATGAGTCGCGGAAGATTGCGACGAAACGGGGAGCTTCCCCGTCACGGTGCTGCAAAAACCTTTGCATCGCGTTGGTTATTGTGGTATACTTATATTAGGTAAAATCCGTTTCCATAAGGAATTGGATTTGGTTTTGCTTTTATAAAGCGGCGTATGTTTTACCAGCGGGGAGTGGTGTCCTACGTTGGGTTGCGGTATAACCCGCAATGATGTTGTTAGTCCATACGCCGCGTTATAAGGGCAAAGCAAAATTGAAAAAGGAAATAAAGTTATGCCACAAATACCATATAGCATGAGGTTGGATGAAGATATTCGTACTGCTTTTGTATCTAAATGCAAAGACAATGGAATTTCTGCAACGAAAGCTATTGAGTATATTATGAAAGCCTATACAGAAGGGGTTATTGACATTACATTTAATGTAATCATGTATACGCAAACAAATAAAGAAATGTAATAGAAATCATAATCGAAAAGGAATTTACAATAATAATCAAGGGAGGCGCTAATGAAAGAGATAATCGACATAACTCCAATTAGCGAAGATGAAATTATGTGGGCTGGTTTGGCTAAGGCATTACAAATGGCCGAGGAAAACAAATCGCTTTACACTATCAATAAAAAGCGGTATGCAGAAATGCAGAAGGCTTATAAATTGCTAAAGGAATTGGTTTTAGAGTGCGATCCTGACGCGCAGTTTGAGTGCAAATGCCGTGATCCGTTTCAGGATATATGTGATATTGGGGTCCGATGCGCGGAGTTAGACATTATGACACAAGATATGCCAGCTTGGAAGGAAATAGTCAATCTGGCTGACAATTTTTCTGTAACGCCCATCAAAAGGAATCGGATTTGGATTACGTTTACCTTTTTAGATGTAATGACAAAACGCACATAAACTATCATGCGTATGGTAGAGAAAATAAAAAAGATCATAAAATGAAAAAGTAAAATCAACTTTAGAATCCGCAAGGATTCTTTTTTTTACCCCAATATGTAAATAAAAAACAGAAAGGAATTGAAAATCATGCAGAACATTTACACCATCAAATCCCGCCTTGCGGAACTGCGCGAGGAACTTATGAACCATGCCGCCGTATGGAGCGATGTGCCGGGTGGCACTGATAACCCCATTGCGCAGGCCGAGTATGCCCGTATCTGGAAGGAATTGGAAACGCTTTCGCAAGAGGCCAAGGGCGCGACCTACAAAATGGCGATTTAGGAGGAAATGGAAATGCTGTATTACCGTGTAAAGCCGGAATATGACAACGCCCGCTTGCTCAATCGCACCACCCGTGCGTTTGATCGGGTGCTGATAGGAAATGAATTGTACACCGAAAAGGAATGGGAACGCCTTGTGCTGCGTTATCGTGTGTCAGCAGTTGTGTGCGAACCGGTGCAGGTCAATAAACACAACACCTATTTCTTTTTCGGCGCAAGGTTCGCGGACTAAAACGAAACCGGGGAGGAATCGTAAATGAAACGAAAAGGGAAACGAAACCGTATTGACGTTTTGCGGACCAGTGGGTATGCGTTTCTGCGCAAGGAAGGAAATGCGCTGTACTACGAAAACCGCTATACGGGAGCCATTGTGCGCTTGCAAAACGGGCGTATGCGTTGTGTGTGGCGCTGACGTGCGTTTGGCGGCGTTTTTGCAGACAATGGTAAGGCAAAAACGAAAATGAAATAGCTTTAGGGTATAGTTATACCCTTGTAAATGAAATGTGCTTGAATCCTTGATGAAATAGGGCAAAAAGGAGGTAAAAATGGAAATCGAATTTGAGCTTGTAACGGTGCATGGTGAGGACGTGCTTATGCGCACGGCGGTCAACTATATGGATGATGAGCTGCGTGAGGAAATTCATGCGGAAATGGCCCCGTGTACGGCGCAGGCGTTTTGTGATGAGTACGCAAGGCGGCACAAAGAAAAGTACGGGCAGGAATGGATCATAAACTGAAATGCGGGAGGAATCGAAATTGGTACGAACTTATTATATGCCGCTGTTGGACGCTGCTCGATGTGACACGCTACTGAATGCAAATGGTATTACACGCTTCTATATTGGATCTGGCAAGGAATTTAAAACGTGGTGCAAACAGAATGCAGCCCAATACTCCGGTGCCTATGTCGAAGGTTGTTTACTGGATAATTTTGTAATGATGACGAAACGTGGCTTTGCCGCCTTTTATGAGCACTATTTGAATGAATGGAGTAGTGATTACTATGTGGAATTTCAGCCAGGACCCGCGCAAGATGTGTGGGCAAACTGGTATAAATTTGAAAAGGAAATGGAATCCGTATGAATGGCTATTGGACGCACGTCGGATATATGGGTTGGGTGCCGGACAAACAACGTTATGTCCTATTCGCAACTGACCGAGACTACCATGAATATATGGAGGAAAAAGAAAATGGATTTTAAAATCGGCAAATACCGTATTCGTATGGGTAGTTTTGCGTGGTGGTGCTGTATTGCGTCTGGTGTGGCTATGCTTTATATGGTTATGCTGGCTACAATGATTTGGACTATAATATGAGTATGGAATGTGTTGACATTGTACGCACAAATGCATATAATAAAGGCGGAGGTGAGAAGGAAATGAGTAAGACCGCTAATATTCATATGCGTGTTGACCCCATCATAAAGGCGCAAGCCGAAGAGGTTTTTAAAAAGCTTGGCACATCTACCACTGACGCTATTACTATGTTTTTGTATAAGGTAGTCAACTATCAAGGAATTCCATTTGAAATAGCTCTTAACGTACCTAATGCAGAAACATTGGAGGCATTCAAAGAGGCGGAAGAGTTGCGCAAAGACCCCAACAGTAAGAGCTATTTGTCCTTCGCTGAATTGCTGGAGGAAATGCAAAATGAAACTGACGATTAAGGCAACTGCCAGGTTCAAAAAGGATTTGAAACTCATTGCTAAACGCGGTTATGATATACAATTGTTATATGAGGTGGTAGACCTACTGGCAAACGACAAGGAATTACCATCCAAATATGCAGATCATGACTTAATAGGCAATTACAACGGTTATCGCGAATGTCATATCAAACCGGACTGGCTACTGATTTATCAGATAATAGATAATGAATTGATTTTGCTGCTATCAAGAACTGGTAGGCATTGTGATGTGTTTTAATAGTAAAGGAGATGCAAGGATCATCTCCTTTTTTTGTTTACTCTACATTGAATTGACGATAAAAAGTAGAGTACAGGCATAGGGCTTCACAAGCAATCAAATTTGGTATAAGCTAAGCTCAACTCAATAATTACAACTACGCAACGACTTTGTGAACGGCGAAACCCGCCGTTCTTTTTTGTCGTGGAAAGGAATTGAAAATGAAAAAGGGTTTAGCTACTGGAGGGCATAATGAAGTTTTACATTGAAATGAATGCAGATGAGATTAAAACAAAAATACCCTACGCTCTTATTTGTGAAACACGAGATGGTGCTCGGTGGGATACCGGAAGGCGAAAACGTGAGTGGGACAAGATGTTTACCGAAAAGGAAAAAGCAGCGGCTACAAAAATATTTCGTCAGGCTCGCAACTGGTATTTGTACAAGGGTGTTCCTGATTGTGTTGTAATGACCCCGGCTACATTGATGCTTTGGGAAAAATTAGGTATGTTTTGTGCTTTGTTTTAAACAAAGAAGGGGAGAAAGGGCGAATGAATACACGAGTGATTATTACGCTTGATGATGTAGAGAAAATGCAATACGACCCGGAAAGCATTGGAATAGCAGTGCTGCGAGGACTGGGGTTTATTGTAAAAAAGGCGATGTTATCCGGCGATATTTCAGTGCTGGATGATAGTGGTCAGATCCTTGCATATGTAGACCAAGGCGCAATTATTGATTAAAGGAGGAATGAAAAATGGATTTGAAAATAATACTTGATAAACACCACAAATGGTTGAAAAACGAACCGGAAGGAGCCAGAGCAAACCTGCGCTATGTAAATCTGAGCCGTGCAGACTTGAGCTGTGTAAATCTGAGCCGTGCAGACCTATTCGGTGCAGACTTGAGCTATGCCAATCTGAACGATGCAGACCTGAGCTATGCCAATCTGAACAATGCAGACCTGAGCTATGCCAATCTGAACCGTGCGGACCTGAACGATGCAGACCTGAGCTGTGCAGACCTGAACCGTGCAAATCTGAGCCGTGCGCATCTGAGCTGTGCAAACCTGAACTATACAAACCTGAGCTGTGCTAATATGAACCGTACAGACCTATGCGGTGCGAACCTACGTGGTGCTCGTCTTATTAGAGTTAAGAATATAGATACTGTTCTATGGGATACATATACTAATTTTTATCCGTTGCAGTGTCCTGAAACAGGGGCATTTATCGGTTACAAAAAAGCATATGACAAAATCATAATGTTGGAAATATGTGCAGACGCCAAGCGCAGTAGTGCCACATCAAGAAAATGCCGATGCAGTAAAGCTACAGTGTTAAGTATTACGAATTTAGATGGTACTGCGTGCGAATTAACTGCACTGGCAAGTAATTATGACTCGAAGTTCATTTATCGTGTAGGGGAAATTGTTGAAGTGCCTGATTTTTGTGAAGATCGCTGGTGCGAGTGCGCAAAAGGAATACATTTCTTCATTACAAGGGATGAGGCGGTTCAATATAGTTGCTAAAGAAAATTGGTAACAAAGAATGGTAACAAAGGAGGAATTAAAATGGAATCTAAGCAGTTTTACGCAGATGACTTCTACAAGAATGAAGAAGGTAAGTTTTATACCGGTATGTATCTTGAAAACAACCCATGGATTAAGTCGAGGTACACTTGGGAGAAAATTGAAAATCCTTACGAAACCTTGCGGGGCAAGACAGTGCGCTGTGAGTACAGCCAGATATTTTACCCGGACAGCTCAATGTTGCTATGCAATGCGATAATGGCAGTAGACGAATGTCTGTATGATCATATAGAAAACGGTTCGTGTTGGCAGTACTACGACGAGGAAGGAAATGAATTAGACGAAGAAGAGGCGGAAGAATACGAAGGCGAAGTTAAAGAGCGGGGTGTTGACATCTTCCAGTATTACCTTATTGATGATGCCACTGCTGACCGGCTTATGCACTGTACGGATGAAATCATTTTTTACAGCGAAGAGTTGGATTTGTATGTATTGGGCGTGACGCACTTCGGTACAGGCTGGGATTATGTGGATATGGAGTTTGTGTATTAAGGATGGAGGGAAAATGCCATGCGAAGAGTGTATTTGCTACAACGCATTAGAGAATCCAATGATTGGCCCAAAGGAATAAGAATATATGCCGACAAACCATGTACTGGTTGGCGCACAATACGCGTTGAAGAAGTTAACGATTAAGGAGAAGGAATATGAAGAAGTATGAATTGACCACAGAAACAAAAGTTGTATCTGGGCACACTTTGTACCGCATTCGCGCATTGGTTGCATTTGGGAGTGTAGATACAGGTGAGTTGGGCGGCTGGATTGAAAACGAAACTAATCTTGCCCAATACGGTAATGCATGGGTATACGGCAATGCGCAGGTATACGGCAATGCGCAGGTATGCGGCAATGCGCAGGTATACGGTGATGCGGAGGTATGTGGTAATGCATGGGTATACGGCAATGCGCAGGTATACGGCAATGCGCAGGTATACGGCGATGCACAGGTATACGGCAATGCATGGGTATGCGGTAATGCGTGGGTATACGGTGATGCGGAGGTATGTGGTAATGCATGGGTATACGGCAATGCGCAGGTATACGGCAATGCGCAGGTATGCGGCAATGCGAGGGTATGCGATAATGCGGCAATTATGACTATATCACATATTGGCTCCCGCTTTGGCACCACAACGTTTTTTGTGCTAAAAAACGGGAAAATCGGCGTTCAGTGTGGTTGCTTTTATGGGGATATAGACGAATTTGCCGCAAAAGTTGAGCAAACACATGGCAATAATCAACACGGTAAGGCGTACAAGCTGGCAATTGAATTGGCAAAATTGCGACTTCAAACAAGGAAGGAGTAACTATGCGGATTTATCCTACATCTGACGAGGCATTAAAGAATTGCTATGGAGATGAAATTGTGGTAGAGGTTGACGGCGGTTTTGCTGTAATGAAGATTACGGATTACATTGTGTGGGAAAAACAGATTTGAGGAGGAATTGCAAATGAAACAGAAAATTAATACGGTTTACG
This sequence comes from Lachnospiraceae bacterium, assembly GCA_004556565.1. Lineage (GTDB taxonomy): Bacteria > Bacillota > Clostridia > Lachnospirales > Lachnospiraceae > Schaedlerella. The sequence continues at coordinate 94,860 of SFGN01000008.1, forward strand.
GGCTAATTTCTGCCTACCAGAGTAAACATCCTCACGGGCATTACTTTGACGAGGATACCTTGCGATTCTTCGGGGAGCGCATAAGCGAGATGCGAGTGCTCAAGGGAACGGCAACAATAATGGATTGTATGGGCGAAGAACACACTTGTTATGTTCTCAGTAGCTTGCAGCGTAAGCATCCTATGGGGCCACGGCGTAAGTACACATACTTTGATGTTGAAACGTTGGATAATGTAATATGTGATTAAGGAGAAAACAAGAATGAATCAAAAACGCAAGGTATATGCAGTGCAGATTGCACCAGAGTATCAGGATTCACCTTGGGACCTGTTTGGCTATGAACAGTTGGAAATAGATAAGGCTGCTATATGGGGCAATTGCAAATTAAAGGGTTACACCTTCTCTGAGTTTATTAAGGTTGTTGAAGCACTGGGCAATATGGATTGGGACGATGTTGGTAAGTATTATGATTCTAAGCAGGAAATGCTGTTGGATTATGTAGCGCCTATAGACAGAGATGTGTATACGGATGAGGAAATTGCACAGTGGAAAAAAGCGTGCGACTTGTACAATGCAGATTATGGACGTAATGAACGACAAGCTATCTGTATGGGTTTAACGCTTATGATGGGTAAGGAATATGATTATCGTCAAATCAGTGGGTGTTGTCAGAGCGACTGGAATTATTTCTTCTACCCAACTGACCTGTACGATGACAAAATGGTGCGCGTTGTAGAGACAGAGTATTTTAATACAGGAGAAGAATGGACGGTGCATGAGGAGAACACTGAGCCGGAATCCCCTAATGATGTGCAGGGTTATAGCATTTATGTTTATGATGATGCCCGTAAGGAAATAGCAGAAAGTGAAGGTGTTGAACCGGAGAACGTGATACTGTGGGCATTTGATGGGTGGCGAAGAACACCTAAGTATCAGCAAATCTGAGGAGGAATCCAACAATGTATAAGGGTTATGTGAACGCAGGTTATACAATTCAGATTTTCCATGAAATTGGTAATGATGGGGTTGCAATAGGTGTGCGGTCTGGCATAAAAGATGATCCTGCTCCGTTTGTGGTGTGGAATTATATGTGTGAGAACGGCGTTCCATCATTTTATTGGGGTGCATATTCGAATGAAAAACGACAAGCTATAACAACATTTATAGAAAAAGTACGAGTGTTAGCGTCGGAGTTGGGCTGGCTTGCATGGAACGCATTGACAGTGGAGGCATCGAAATGAATTACAAAAAGCTGTATGAGTGGGCGAGCAAAATACAAATGAATGGAAAACCGTCTCTCAACTATATTTTTCGCGATGCTGATGGCACATTTTCTGCGTGTAATGAGTTTATGGGCTTTAACGTGCTATCACTTCCCGAAGGAATCCCGTTCAGAGAAGAAACGCCATTCTATTTGGCAAGTAAGTTGAAGCGGGATGCAGACTTGTACGATTACACGGTATGTGATGCGCCACATCTGTACTGCATCAAGATTAAAGAGTGTAAAACAAGAGAGGTACCAGGTAAAACAATTCCTTATGTGATGGTTGACAACAGTATGTATAACGCAAGGTATATCAAGCAGGCCATAGATGTTATGGGTAAGAAGGTGCATTTCTTTAAAAGTGCGAATTGGTTGTCCCCATTATTCATTACGGAGGATGAAACCTCTTGGACGGTACAGTGCATGATAATGCCAATAAGGTATGACAAAAACAAAATCGAGGAGGAATCGTAATGAATTATGAAATTCGCTCGTATAGTGCTTATGATAATTGGACAGTGACGACAAATTCAAAAAATGTTTCTGATATTATGAGCAAAATGGTAGAACGTGCTGGTCGAATATGTGAACGGTATGCCAGTGACATATTTTACAACTTGGCTGATTATGACCATGCCGTACAAACGGCAGAAAAATATGATAAGGTGCTGTGTTTTCGTGAAAACGGTGTAAGCACTTGGGGTGTTCGTGATGACATGATACACAACACATATCTTTCTTCAGAATTTATTCAATATTGGCGATTAAGATGGAATCCGAATACGGAATATGGGTCTTTTATCAGAGTAACCTTGCGTCCAATCGAGGAGGAATAGGAAATGAATGCAGATACATCAACTGCGCGGTTAATTGAAGCCGTCATTGACTACTGTGCGGGAGTGTGGAACGATGATGAAATTATAGATGTGCTAACAAACACTTTTGGTATGGACAAAAACGATTTTATCGACGCCGGTTATGAAAATTATATCAAACAGTATTGGGAGGATTAAGCGCCAATGGACAGATATGACAACAACACTACACGGTTTATCAAGGCGGCGGTCACTTATTGTAGAGAGAACGATTGGGACAATACCGACATTGTAGAAGCATTGTGTGGCACGTTCGGAGTATCGGTCAATCAGATCGCGGACGCAGGTTATCAGAACATAGTGCAGCAGTATATGAATGAGATCAATAAAGGCGTAGACAGATATATTCTCGAACATGCCAAGAAGCTTATCACTGATTTTTGTCTGAAAGAATATAACTGCGAGGGTGATTTCAGTGATTTGACGTGCATCAATATTGCTTACACCTGCACTTCTGACGAAGAAATCCCTATTCAGATTGTCGTTGACCTCGTGCATTGCGAAATGAAATGCTATTTAAGTGGCGAACTGTTTCGGACGCGGACATACGATTCGCTGGGCGATTTGACGGCTGCTGAATTGGAATACTTGAATTTTGATGAGTTGGTGTCATTAACATATTGGGAGGAGGATTAAATTATGTTTCATTTGATGGCATACAACAAAGATCAAGATAGATACGATGAATGGCAAGCCGGTACGTTGCAAGCGGTACAAGCAGAAGCGTTATTCTGCCGAGATTTATTGAAGGTGGATGAGTTAAGGGACGTAAGTGGTGAAGTATATGATTGGTTGGAAATATGGGACGATGAAGATGATGATGGAAAAGAGGATGTGATAGTTTTATCCGATAAGTTGATGTACAGAGGGAATTATGATGACAGTTTTGATGAAATCAAAAAAGAGGAGGATTAAATAAATGGGTTATTACAGCGATGTGGCACTAACGCTCAAAAAGGCAGATGCAATAGAATTGGTACGGCAGGCACAGGAAAATACATATGCCAAGGAGTTGTTTAACTGTGTCACATCAATTCATAAGGATTCCGACTATGTAACTTTCGTTTGGAATTGTGTAAAGTGGTATTCTCAGTTTGATAATGTGCAGTTTGTTACTAATTTTTATCAAGCACTCGGAACTTATCACTTTCAGCGCATAGGAGAAGATCTGAGGGATATTGAAGAAGAGTGGAATGATGAAGATGATGAGGATTATAGAGTAGTGGAAGCCTGTGAAATCTCGCGAGAATTCTATTTTCCCTCTGGTCAGGAATTGACATTGAATTCATTTAAGGAAGCAGTTCCAAGCACTGCCAAATCGATGGAGGCAAACTAAATGACCGCATACGACAAATATCAGTTGGAATGGATGATAGCACATGGGCATAGTATCGGGGATCTGGTGAAAGCTCTTGGGGAATATAACGCTGACTGTCTTGGCAAGTACGCAATAGAGCCGGAATTGCTGTGGGCATGGGAAAATGATAACGGTTTCAACGGTGAAATATGGGCGTGTTATGACGAATGGTTGGAGTGTGAAGGTCAGGAGGGAACTGAATAAAATGAGCGAATGGGAGATGAGACCGATTAAGTCTATTCGACTGACAGATTCGAAGGGCAATACTATGATAGACTGGACTCCTTTTTTAAACTACACAAGAACGTAGAGGGGAAAACTAAATGAAAATCTATATGGACACTGAGACGGCACAAATCATAACTGAGCAAGAACTGCGGACGGAGTTTTATGACTTACGAGCCGAACAGCCTGAAACCTATGATTATAGTTTTGAGTGCTATGTGCGGAACTGTTGCGGTAAAAACGGATTTCTTCAGGAAATGAGTGAGGATGCAGTGCGGTACGCTGTTGTGTCGCTGATATTGGGCGGTGCAGGACAGAGAGCAAGAGAGGTGGTAAGGGCATGGAAGGATATAAAATACGTAATCATGCAGTAGAAAACGGGTTCCATTTTAGAGTGGCATTTTGTGAGGACAACAAATTTCATATCGACTGCATAGATAAATGGGTGTATAGCTATGGGCAATACTATATG
>SFGN01000219.1 GCA_004556565.1 Lachnospiraceae bacterium
AGTAAAAGCAGTTTTCAAAAGCGTACATATCTTTATTTATTCTGATGTCGAAGCAGATGTTTCGGTAATCAGAGCAAAATTCAATGAATGGAGGAAGCGCCTGTGAGAGAAGAAAAGTTCCATATCTATCTTAATGATGACGAATACAGCAGAGTGATACAATCACTTATCCGTTTGAAGAACAGCCTGATAGCACAAGGCAGATACACGGACGCAGTAGATGATATTCTTTATAAGGTGCTTTCAGCCAAGAGAAGAAAGTTCAAAATCAAATATATCTGAACACGAAAAGAGACCGCCTACACGATGTAAGCGGTCTTTGCTAATTTAGAGTAAGTTCGACAAATTGGAATTTACAGTTATCTATACTCATTTGGAATTTCGATATGAAATGTCTCACACAATAGCTTCACATCATGTACATCATTTTCATCAAATTCATATCCCAAATGGAACATTACTTGACTATATGGTTCAATACAAGAAACCTCTATCTCCTCAATTTTTCCTTTACCAGAAAAAGTTTCTACCGGAAAGTTATCCCCCTCATAAAGAATTTCACCTTCGCCCGTATATTCAAAACAATGCAAATCAACAATCCTGTTTTTCGCATCTTTCCATACAGTATGGTTCAATGTTGTATATTCCATCTTAATCTCATAAAAGTCATTAGCTTTCATTATCTCTATAAAGTTCTGATAATCTTTCTTTTCTACAAAAATATCAATATCGTTATGGACTCTTGACTGATGTCCCAACAACGCATCTACCCCCCAGCCACCATCAAGAAAGACTTTAATCTCGGCATCTATCGCGAGTCGAAGAATCTGTTTTACATCTGTAATATTGACCATCTTATCATCTCCACAAATTCAAATTTGTCTTTCTCTTAATTTCCTATTATACACCAAAATTATGAATATTTCTACCCGCCGTCTATTGACCTCAGTTACGAGGAAAATAGGCGGCTTTTTTTCGTTCAGAAAAAAATTTTTCAAGAAATTTTTGAAAAAGGGGTGATTTAGGGTGTGCATTTTGACCCCCTTTGTCCAAATGAGTGAAGGGGTTAATTCCGAACCACGAAAAGGTCAGCTCTTTCACTTGTATTTTGACAACTGAATAAATCATTCACTAAGACTTTAATTCTGATGATTTTAGCCACCTTATCGGGTACGCCGTGACTTCTGCATTGCAGAACAGCGAGAACTCCCGGTATAAGTAATAGGTTGCCCCTGTTACGGCGATGACAGTCAGAAAGATAATGATACTTCTCTACGGAGCTGGCGGAGTACCCGGCAGAGGTGAAATTCCTATGATACAGATTAGCAGTCTGTTCCTTAGTGACTTCCCGTGGGCTTTTGCTCGGCAAGGGGTGTTGAGAACAAATATTGCCCGACCGGTTAGGAAATGAGCCGGTCAAGTACATAGCCATACTGCGATGGCTATGGAATTCTTCGAGAAGGTTGCCACTACCCTGGCAAAGAAGAGACTCCTGTCAGCGGTTGATATTAAGAAGATTAAGAGTGAATGCAAGATTACTCTTGTTACCTTGTAACGGGAATAATTCTTACCAGAAACTGCAATGGCAATGACTATCAATCAAATTACTATTGAGAACTTTGGGGGGATTGCTCATCTTGCTGTTTCATTAGATGAGCATATCCACCTGATGGAAACATCCTATGTTGAAGAAATGATCGTAATACTGACCAGACTTTTAAGTGTTGAACCACAACTTCCGGTTTCTGCATCATGGATAAGAGATGGTACCCGAATCACTGCAAACGTGTTTCTTTCTGATAAACAGTATACAGTTTATATTGATGCCGATGAAAAAAAGAGCGAAATGACTTTGAAAGCATTTGACTCTAACGGAAATGACAAATCATCTGAATATTGCTTGAATCTGATGCACTGCGTCGAGGAAGACAATTTGACGGTTTTCAACGGCTGTGATCCTGAAATCACAGAAAGACTGTATCACTATATGGACGAGGAAACATTTTATCCGCAAAAAAGTCTATCCAAACTAACAGACGGTTGTTCCAACACCAATTCGTTCAGATTGTGGCTGCGCAGATATATCAAAGATACTCCTCAGGAAATCCCAAACGATGAAATGCAGTATAGGTTTTTATGCCATTTGAAAGCATTGGAGTTTTGGGACGGATTTGAGGATATACGTAATCTTCATTATGTGCGAAAACCTTTTATCGTGAAAAACTATGGCGAACATTTAGAACATAAAAATGAAATAAGTACCCTATTTGACCGGGCGATGGATACAGGCAGACAAGTAATAGTCTTGTTGCCTGTAAATAAAGAAAGAGAGAAAGCTGGAAGAAAATATGAGCGCAGACAAGCGTCCCGAACATCACAAGCGTGATTTGCTGTTGAGTGATCGGATATCACAAGGTACAGTCAAGGATATTATCAAAGACATTTTTGAAATCAATTTTGATGATGACGAGAAGGAAGAAATATATAAAGATTGGGAGAGAAAACCCATACAACTGTTTATCAATTCGTACGGTGGAAGTGTATATGACGGACTTGCTCTTATAGACGTTATCAAGAGAAGTAAAACGCCGGTACATACTGTATGCATAGGATCATGTATGAGTATGGCATTATGGGTATGGCTGTCCGGAGCAAAACGCTTTGTCGGAGAGTCTGCGACACTTATGTTTCACGATGTCTCTTTATTTGCTTACGACAATGCTCATGTACGGTAAGGAAGCAAGCAACCGAAAACAAGAGATAGACCGCCAGCACTACACTATTCCGAACCAAAGACCAAAAGATAAGCATTGTG
>SFGN01000220.1 GCA_004556565.1 Lachnospiraceae bacterium
TGGAACAGGGTAACGGTCAACCGGGCAGAAAAGAAATCCACACGCTACTATATGGACGAATTTCACTTGCTTCTGAAAGAGGAACAGACCGCCGCTTACTCTGTTGAGATTTGGAAGCGTTTCAGAAAGTGGGGCGGCATACCCACAGCCATTACGCAGAACGTCAAAGTGCGCCCAGATAGGGCGCTGTGCAAAGCAGTCTAAGGTACTGCCGCACACGGCAGTGTGCGAAACAATCTGCCTTACCGACTAAGGAGAAATCCTTTACGGGAACAGCGCATGGCAGAAAAAAGGAATAGTCACCAAAGGACTTAGGTGCGACTGTTTCCTAATGTTAAGAAGATATGAGGATAAGATTGGGTTTATCGAATGTAAGGTTCCAGTTCCTGTTTTTTGCAGGTATGGGAAAAGTCCTGAAACCCATGTCATAACGCTGTCACGTCATCTTTCACGGCGGGACAACTGCCAATACGTTATGAAACAGGCGTGAGAACACGTCACAACGAACCGAAAGCATATCCGACAATCTTCACTAACCTATGCACAGTGCTAACTGGGGATTGCCTAAGTCCGGCTCATTTGCCGGATATGGTAACGGAGGCTCCATAGTAGTCCGAGAGGGATAATGACCCTTACATGGCGAAGGGAGCCAGTTAGTAACATCTAAAATGTAAGAATGAAAGGGAGGAGAAACCTCAATGAAACCAACATCTGAAATTTTAGAGCGTATTGAAAAGTGTTCCAGCGAACACAAAGACGGCGTATTCACAAGACTTTACAGATACTTACTTCGTGAAGATATTTACTACGCCGCCTATCAGAAACTTTATGCAAACAAAGGTGCAACAACACAGGGTATCGACGACGATACCGCAGACGGTTTCAGTGACTTCTATGTAAAAGAGTTAATCCAGTCACTAAAGGACGGAACCTACAAGGCTAATCCTGTAAGGCGTGAGTATATTCCAAAGAAAAACGGAAAGCTCCGTCCGCTGGGTATCCCGTCTTTCCGTGACAAACTCCTGCAAGAAGTTGTCAGAATGATTTTGGAAGCTATTTATGAACCTGTCTTTGACAGCCACTCCCACGGTTTCAGACCGGGCAAAAGCTGTCATACCGCACTCCGTCAGATTTCCTCTGACTTCACAGGTGTGGTTTGGTTTATCGAGGGCGATATTCAAGGTTGTTTTGATAACATCAATCACGAAAAATTGATTGAGATTTTAAGCAGGAAAATCAAGGACAGTCGTTTTCTGAACATCATTCGCCAGTTTTTGAAAGCTGGGTATATCGAGAATTGGAAATACAACGCCACTTACAGCGGTTCCCCGCAGGGTGGTATCTGTTCTCCGATACTTGCAAATATCTATCTGAATGAGCTGGACAAGAAGTTTCGGGAAATCGCAGAACGCTTTGATAAACCGAGGTCTGCCTATCAGACACCGGAATATCATGCGGCAAACAAAGAACTAAAAAGGCTGTCCTATTGGATTGACCATACCGCTGACGAAGCGGCAAGACAAGAACTGATTAACCAGCATAAGGCGCAGAAGAAAGCCATGAGAAACCTGCCCTGCAAACCTGCCGACAATAAGAAATTTACATTTGTCCGCTATGCGGACGATTGGCTGGCAGGCGTGTGCGGCACCAAAACGGAATGTGAGGAATTGAAAGCTGAAATCGCTGAATTTCTAAGCACAGAGCTGAAATTAACTCTAAGCGAGGAAAAGACGCTGATAACGCACAGCTCCGAAAAAGTCCGTTTCATTGGCTATGATATTTGCGTCCGCAGAAATCAGGAAGTCAAAGGTCACAGAATGAAAAACGGAACGTGGAGAAAATCCCGTACCCTGCACATGAAAGTTGCCCTGTCTGTTCCCCATACGGAAAAGATTGAGAAATTCATGTTTGCAAAGAAAGTCATTCGCCAAAAGGAAAACGGGGAGTTTCAGCCGATACACCGAGCCGGACTTCTCAACCTTGCGGATTATGAGATTGTGGAACAGTACAATGCCGAAGCAAGAGGATTATGCAACTATTACAATCTGGCTTGTGATTATCACACACTGGACTACTTCTGCTATCTCATGGAGTACAGTTGCTTAAAGACGATTGCCAACAAGCATAAAACCAGTATCCGCAAAATCATTCGCCAGTATAAAGACGGGAAAACATGGTCTGTCCCCTATGAAACCAAAACAGGGACAAAACGTGTTCGCCCTGTTAAAATCGCAGACTGTAAGCATGGCGAAGCGAGTGACATCATTTATCAAAGAAAGAAATTTAGCTGGAAAACCACTATCAGACAACGGCTCAATGCCAGAGTTTGTGAATTATGTGGGTGTAAAGAAGCCGATTTGTATGAGGTTCACGTTATACGGAGCTTAAACGAATTGGGCAATTCTGATTGGGAAACCGTGATGAAAAAGAAGCGGAGAAAAACGCTTGTTGTTTGCGGCAAGTGCCATGAAAGAATACACAGACACTAATCAATACGTCAATTACTAATGGGGAGCCGGATACTTCGAGAGGAGTAAGTCCGGTTCCGAGGGAGGGGGTAGGAAACCTACCGCCAGCGGCGGCAAGGCGCCTTTACCCTACCCTACGACTTACTTAGCAGCCGCGAAGTGGAAAATATCTTTGAAAACTCTGATTTTGTCCTCATGCTCAATCAAGCTGCCGGAGATAGGGCTATCCTTGCAAAGCAGCTTAACATTTCCCCGCAGCAGATGAAGTACGTTACCCACACCGAAGCGGGCGAGGGACTTATCTTCTACGGAAACGTGG
>SFGN01000221.1 GCA_004556565.1 Lachnospiraceae bacterium
AATCGGGATGATAACGATATTGCACCGTTCAAGAACATTCTGAACGATATGTATGCAAAGGACTTGTCCCGCAAGGTAAAGTCGGCTAAACGCCAACGTACCTGATTGTTCGAGCAGATGGTCAATAATGGATGTGGATGACTTTCCAAAGATATCGGAAACTACAGAATCTAAAGCGACATTACAAACTGTAAGCGCATTCTGATATCTATTCTTTTTACTGGAACGGCAGGAAACAAGCTTGTAACGGTATCTTGTGTATTCTCTGAGAACACGGATAGCTTTGCAAGGAACATAACTGCCTTTTACCAGACCAAGACGGAACAAATCCCCAATCCATTTAAAATCCTTGGTATCATCCTTGTTTCCTTTGACAGCTTTCACCCACTTGGGATTAGTAATAGTAACATTGATTTCATCTTCCAAGAGATTAAAGACAGGAACCCAGTATTTACCTGTGGATTCCATACAGACATCACGGCAATTATTTTCTAACAACCACTGTTTGAATTCAAGAATAGAATTGTTGAAGGTGGAAAAACGTTTCTTCTGATAAGAAGGCTCGATACCACCGGTAGTTTTAATGATTGTGGCAACGAGAAAAGATTTGTGAACATCGACACCACAACAGGTTTTGAAAACAACTTTCATAAGCAAGAGCTCCTTTCGTAAAAGATAAGAAGCCATTGACTGAACTGCCACACAATTAAACCAAGGCGTTTAAACAATTCTTAGTGTACGGACTCGTAGTACCACTTATTTGTGCTTGAAAAGGCAGAACTTACACTGATTACTATGCTGTCTAAAACGAAGAAAGTTTTTACAACTCCTCCTACCGTGCTTTGTAGTGTAGCTTCTTACAAGCTATTTTACATCACGAAGAAGTTTTAAATCTTTCATTACTATTTGTGCCGCCAACTGAAAGGCGGCGGAATGGAGATTACTATGGGACATCGCAATGTGATTCTAATGTTTGCAACAATGTCGTTCATGGGATACTATGGATCTAACCCTGCAGTGAAAAGAGTTATCGCGGATATAGGAATAAAGGAAAGGCATTACCCGAAGGACTATATAATGCCGGGAAGGAAATTCAGGAAAATTTTCAAATTGCAAAAGAAAAAGATACCGAAATGGACGTATTTTGAATTGTGTTTATCAATAGTTTATATAGTTCATTTTTTGGTGATGTCATTGTTATATTTTGTGGCAATTGATAAGGATTTGGTTGAAGCGATTTATATGTTCAGTTATGTAATATTAATGACTACAAATTCAATATATATTATGATATCGGTTTTTCGTTATCGATAAAGCAAAAAAGTTTAACAATCTCTTAGCAAGAGTAAAGGTGATAAGACCAAAGGAGGTTTTTATGCTTGAGAATTCAGAAGGTCCGGTACCGGTTAAAAACTACCCTCCCATTATAAAGAGGAGTGTGCTGATTGTGTTGATAATGCTAGCTGTAGTTATTGCAATTATCGGGGTGGATATGCTGATATCTGGTATTTGGTTGTTAGTTGATGATATCTCTATAGGATACTTCGGTTTTGATACTGTATTTTGCTCTTTCGTTTCCATGGGTACAGGTGTACTTATGGTGATATATATTTTAAATCTTATTTCAATGAGCTTTTATAAGTATGAGATTCTTGCAGAGGGAATCAGGACTAAATATCCATTGCAGGGCTGGAGACTGATTTCGTGGGATGAATTCCAGCAGGTGTGCGTATGTTATGCGGGCTATACGACAAGAGGAGAACGTAAAGCATATTCAGTTGTCTGTTTTGTAAAGAAAGGGGAGAAGAAGAATCTTTATGGGCGTTGGAAAACGGACAATCCGTTTCATTACCGTAGTGTGATTACTATAGAGTATACAGACGAACTGTATGAGGAAGTTAAAGAAAAATGCCCATATGAGATACCGGATCTGCGTAAAACACGGCTGTACAGGCTTTGAATGGATGGTACAGGAGGAAGTAGGGTGGCCCGGAATCATATGGCTGCCAATAAGCCGGGCAGAGGAACACCTTCTGGTTTCTGGACATCTACGGACTATTATTATTATCTGTACTATGGCGGGAAAGCATATTAAAAGATTAAGTGGTAATTATGCAGGAAGTGCCTGAGCAGATATGTAAGCCGTAAAGAATACAGAATATTTATGTCAGGTGTGAGAAATGAACTTCTCCGCCTGATATAACATCTGTATCCGCGGAAAGAAGATAAGAGATTATTTTTCAATTGATTTTTATATACACACACGGTGTCAGACACGAGAAACAGCGCAAAGGAAGCAGCGCTTACAAAGGGTTATCAGTATTTTTATAATGTTTGGTTAATGTGAGGATGCGATGATGGGAAGATATGCAACTTTAAAAAAGGAGTTTGAGTTTTTAGCAAAGACATACGGATTTGAAATAAGTTTGAAGCAGAAGCATGGAGCATATTATTATATTGTCTGGGCCAATCCAAATAAAAACATTATGGTTCTCTATGATGAGCAAGTTGAAGCCCCAATTAGCATACGCGTATATGATTCCGATTCGTTTAGTTTGGATGCCGTAGAATACAAAAACGAATTTGAACAAAGTAGCGGATCGCCTCGAGAGAAAATTCGTCGTGCGGCTGAGTGGCTAAGCAATGCCATTGCGAATAAGCATATCATAGTATAATAGTTGCTACTAGTATAACTCACGAAAAATAAGAGTATGTTTGGACGCCTATTTTTCGTGGGTGAAGAAACCTGTCAGCCTTACTTGGTTTTCTTCTTTCGGGTAAT
>SFGN01000222.1 GCA_004556565.1 Lachnospiraceae bacterium
CCGGATAGCGATAGGTAATCCTTTGAGGTTATCTCCGGATTTTCCCCCGCTCCACACCGTGCATGCGACTTTCACCGCACACGGCGCTCCATCGAATTCAGCCGTCCAGGGTTTTAAACACAACTTACACACTTCGTTACAGCATTAAATTCAAAGAATAATAGGTGGCATTTCTGCCATAGTACGAAGTTTGTTAAGCTTTTCCATTTGTTTATTGTCAAGATTTAAGGATTTCAGGTACTTCTCAATCGTGGGTTCTGAAGAAGCATGGATAAGGATATGAACCGCTTCGCTGACAAGAATAAGATTTGCGTATTCATCCGAACCGCCATTGCTTACCGGCACTTTATGGTGGCAGTGAATATCATGAGAATCCATCGGAATTCCCGTCACTGCACATTTACCATACTGTGCCGCATACAAGGAAATACGGTTATCCGCATATTCAATGGTTCTGCCCTTTACAGGATTTCTCATCAGCCATAACATTGTCGCTGTGTCGATTGCAAGATTCTTATGAATCTGTTCCCGACCTTTGACCGTGTATTTATTGATGGATTTTCTTTTATTCTGGGCATTCTTCGGCTGGACATATCCCAGTGGAACCACCGGACGTCCATGAAGGAACCTCATCTGTCTGCTTGCTCCATACTTTTCTTTGATGAACCCATTTCTGAGCTGTCCCTTTTTGGATAAGTCGTCTTTCAGTCTGTTTCTGAGCTGTTTGTTGATACTAAAAGCAAGTCTGCTGAAGTCATGAGATACTTCTGTGGAAATACAATAGTATTCATGAAGTCCAGCAACTACAGAGTTGTATTTCTGAAGCTGCATGAACTGAGCATTATCATCTGACGAATGAGCCAGTTCCTTTACTTCTTCCGAGACTTTATCATGAGCCTTTTTGTATGCTTTATCGCTCATATGAGACCGAACCACATATTTCTTACCTTTTTTACGGACTTTCAGCTTGAACCCGAGAAAATCAGAATACTGTCTTTTGAGATTAACTACTTTGGATTTGTCAGGGCTGATTTCCAGCCCCAGCCTGTCCTTTAGCCATAACTCTGTTGCCTTGTATGCTCTGACAGCATCCTCATGTGATGCGCAGAAAATTTTAAAATCATCTGCGTACCGAACTGCATGCATCTCTTTTAATCTGCTCCGGCGCAGAGCCCTGTAAGCGTGGCTCTTAATCTCTGTTCCCTGCGCATTGTTCCTCGTTTTGAACTTTGTCTTTGTTGGCATCTGTTCCCACTGGGAAGCAATCCACCAATCCAGTTCATTCAAAACAATGTTTGCAAGCAATGGCGACAAAATACCGCCTTGCGGGGTACCCCGTGTGGGATATGTTTTCTCCCCATTTTGCAAAACAACAGGTGCTTTCAGCATCTCTTTTATAATGCATAACAGCTTTTTGTCCCGAATTCCCAATGCCCATATCTGACGCATCAACTTTGTATGGCTGATATTATCAAAGAAGCCTTTAATATCGAGGTCAACCACATGGTACAGATGCTGTACCTGTATCAGCCTCATGCATTGCGCAATCGCAGTCTCAGCGGAACGGTTCGGGCGGAACCCGTTGGAGTTCTCACTGAATTTTGCTTCACATATCGGCTCCATAACCTGCAAAATACATTGCTGTACGATCCGATCCACGATAGTTGGAATTCCCAGCGGTCTGGTCTTTCCATTGGGCTTTGGTATCTCCACTCGCCTTACGGGTCGTGGATGATAATTACTGAATTGTTTCCGTATGAGACGGACGTATTCTTCCTCGCTTAACTTTGCAAGGTCGGCTATCGTCCTTTTATCCACCCCCGAAGTATCACTTCCTGTATTCTTCTTTATCGTTCTGTATGCAAGCTTGATATTTTCTTCACTCTCGATGATTTCCATCAGATGGTTGAAGGCTTTATCTTTCTTACTTTCTGCATACAGCCTGTCAAAAACACCTTCCATGTCGTAATACTCTGAGTTGCGGATTTTTCTCTGTTTACTTTTCCTTTCTTGCTGCCCCGAAGTCAACACAGGCATCCTCTCCCTTCGGTTTGGATTTTCTTTGTCATACTCGAAGCTGTGTTTGTTGTGTTTTCATTTTCATTGCTGAATTCGACTTGTGGCTATCCCTCCACCGCTTACTTATTCACGGCTTCATAGGTACTGTGCCACTACTCTCACTGGAATAAAGAATGGTTATTGCCCTCTCGCGAAGGTATTCCCATCCACCACATCACTGGCTTGCAACCGCCTCCGTGTTCCCAGCTTTCCACGTTCCGATATTCCTATCATTGGATATCTTTAGGTTCTTCCTCTAAGCCTGTATCTGGTCATGCATAACCGCACCGCCTGTAACGATGCATGGACTTTCATAACAACCAATTTTACTTGCCCACAGATACCACCATGAAAGGTGTACTGCCTTTCGACAGCATCAACGTTTAGACTCGTACATTCGGAATTTCGTCAGTATTTTCATACATTCTCACCATGGATATCCGACCCCCGGCATATAGGCAACACCATCCACCTCTGGACAGCTTTCGTGTCTGGCCTGAAAACCAGTCTTACGATTGCTCTCTGCCGACTTCACCGAGCTCTATAAACTTTTGGAGAGAGCCGTTGCATGCTCCCCGCCATTCGGAGTATTAGGGTGGCGCTTCGGGACGTTACCCCCTCATTTCACCCATCGGAATATCAGTTCTCCAAAGTTTCGGGCTACAATTGCCCTTCGACTTTGTGCGTAAGCTTTTCACTTACGAACGTGTCGCACGGTTGCCGAGGCCGGCGCCCAGCGCCACAACGAGGGTCTGCAGCACATTGATCGCACTGTTGAAAAATGCCATATTTTTGTCCTCCTTAAAGTCGGTGGGCGGGAGATGCCCCCGCCCGGAAACAGGTCTGCTTGGTTACGAAAACACGGGATTCCCCCGGTTTTATGCGGCTTTCCCAGTCTGGCCCGCTGAATGGATGCCTGCCATTGTAAGGGTGGGGGCAGCTCCATTTCCGGCAGGCCAGGGGGAGAACCGCCGCCCTTATGGGCGGGATGCCAGCGTCAGGCGGTGAACAGGCCGGAGAGCAGGGGAACGAGGGTGATGCCGATGAGGGCGACGCCTCCGCCCGCCATCAACTGCTTCATGCCCTGGCTCTTGGCTCCGGATAGCGATAGGTAATCCTTTGAGGTTATCTCCGGATTTTCCCCCGCTCCACACCGTGCATGCGACTTTCACCGC